>JBJEWY010000106.1:0-21903 GCA_051885305.1 Succinivibrio sp.
TTTTATTTGCCTTGCAGAATAGAGTACCATTTGTATTTGTTTCATAAAAAAAAGGTCGGTAAAAAACCGACCTTATTCAATGATTAACCTTTAGTTAATGTATGCGGTCGCCGTTTTTAGCTCCACTGTCCACACCAAGCAGATAAACCTCGCTTGCACCAGGACCTGCTGCAGTTACCATACCCTCTGATAAACCAAATTTCATCTGGCGAGGTTTTAGGTTCGCAACCAAAACAACCTGACGGCCAACTAATGAGTTGACATCAGTGTAGGCCTGCTTGATACCGGCAAATACCTGACGGGTTTCAAATCCGATATCAACCTTGAGTTTTAAAAGCTTCTTGGCCTCTGGAACTTCCTGGGCTTCAACAATGGTTCCAACACGCAGATCTACCTTAGCAAAGTCATCAATTGTGATCTGATCGGCTAATGGTTCAAAAGCAGACTCATTCTTCTGCTCCTCATTTTTCTTGGCCTCAGCCTGAGCCTGTTTTAAGTCTTCTTTTGAGCATTCAATCATAGCATCAATCTGAGCCTTCTCGATTCTTGAGAACAGAGGTTTGAACTTATTGATTGCATGATCACAAAGAGGTGTTGCAACATCATCAAAGTTTAATGATGCGTTTAAGAACTCCTCTGAATTACGTGCAATCTCAGGAAGAACTGGTGATAAATAGGTAATAATGATCTTAAAGAGGTTGATACCGTCAGAGCAGACTTTCTGCAGTTTCTCGTCCTGTCCTTCCTCTTTTGCGATTACCCATGGAGCCTGAGCATCAATGTATCTGTTGGCTTCATCGGCAATACCCATGATCTTTCTTATGGCCTCAGCGTAATTCCTCTGAGCGTACATGCTTACAACTTCATCTTTAATGTCAGCAGCCATCTTGAGGATTTCGCTATTGTATGGAGATGATGAGAGCTTGCCGTCAAAGCGCTTGGTAATGAAACCTGAAGTGCGTGATGCAAGATTTACAACCTTACCAACGATATCAGAGTTTACTTTTGCCATGAAGTCATCAAGAGACAGATCAATGTCGACTGCTGATGCATTCATCTTTGATGCAAAGTAGTAACGCAGAGTTTCTGGTTTTAGGAATTTCAAGAAGGTCTTGGCCTTGATGAAGGTTCCCTTTGACTTTGACATCTTGGCCCCGTTTACAGTTACGTAACCGTGAACAAAAATGTGACTTGGCAGTCTTAAAGATGCAGCCTTTAAAGTTGCAGGCCAGAACAGAGAATGGAAGTACAGAATATCCTTGCCGATAAAGTGATCCATTTCAATTTCAGAGCCTTCTTTAATGAACTCCTCATAGTTTTCACCACGACTAGTGCACAGGTTCTTTAGTGATGCAAAGTAACCTATAGGAGCATCCATCCATACGTAGAAATACTTGTCCTCAGTACCTGGGATCTTAAAGCCGAAGTAAGGGGAGTCACGTGAAATATCCCATGGTTTTAAGCCCTGAGAGAACCACTCTTCTAGCTTGTTAGCCATTTCTGACTGAATTACACCTGAGTTTCTGATGTAATCGTGCAGGAAGTCTTTAGCCTTTGGCAGATCAAAGAAGTAGTGCAGGGAATCTTTTAAAACAGGTTTGGCTCCTGATACTACAGAGTAGGCATCTTTAAGCTCTACAGGAGAGTAGGTAGCGCCGCAAACTTCGCAATTGTCACCATACTGATCTTTTGCTCCACACTTAGGACAGGTTCCTTTTACAAATCTATCAGGCAGGAACATGTTCTTTTCTGGATCAAAAAGCTGAGAGATAGTCTTAGTGATGATGTACCCGTTTTCAAAAGCCTTGTTGTACATCATGGATGAGATTTCTTCATTCTCTTTTGAATGAGTTCTGTAGTAGTTGTCATACTCCACTAAGAATCCTTTAAGATCTTCAGCATGATCTTTTGAGGTGATCTCAATCATCTGTTCTGGAGTAATTCCAAGGGATGATGCCTTGATCATCACAGGGGTTCCGTGACAGTCATCACCGCATACATAATAAACATCGTTGCCGATTGCTCGGTTGAAACGTACAAAAATATCAGACTGGATATGCTCTAGCATATGACCTAAATGGATAGGACCATTAGCATATGGAAGGGCATTGGTAACTAAAATTTTCTTCTTGCTCATGATGTGCTCTTAATAAAAAACTTGCGCTATTTTACTATATTTCAAATAGATTTGGCAGTCATAATGACAGCCAAATTATCAATAAACCTAGAATGAACCTAATAATTATGACGTTTGAACAACTCTATGTTTTAAAAGGTGTTTTGGCTTAAATTTAAGTTGTGTCAGGATCACAGCAAAGAACATTAAGGCAGCACCTAAGGCTTCTTTTGGAGTCATGCTTTCATTTAAAAGCATAATACCGAAGAATGCCCCCATTACAGATTCTAGAGACATGATAAGAGATGCTATTGACGGATTAACGCCACGCTGACCTACAATCTGCAGGGTATAGGCTACACCATTTGACATAATGCCAACATATAAAAGCGCAGGAAGTGCTGCAATGGTATTTTCAAGGGTTGGCATGCCGTCGAATAAAGTAATTATAAAACCAAGGAGTGAGGCACTAAAGAACTGTCCACACGAGAGCATTACACCGTCACAGTGGTTTACAAAGTATGAGATTACAAGAATGTGGCCAGCAAATACAATGGCGCATATAAGTACTAGAAAATCTCCATGCTCAAGTCTGAATGCTCCTTTCATACAGAAAAGGTACAATCCGACAACAGAGATAAGAACAGCTACAACAATTTTTAGAGTGACTCTGTGCCCAGCAAAAAGACCCAGAATTGGAACAGCAATCATATACAGAGAGGTTAAAAAGCTAGCCTTGTTAACATCAGTATAAAGAAGACCAAACTGCTGAAAAGATTCTCCTAAAAGCAGAAAGAAACCGCAACAGAACGATCCTACAATCAGCATTTTTCTGCTGTGTTTTTTATTTGAAAACTCTCTTACCTTCTTGAATTTTATGAGCATATAAATGATTGGCAAAAGGAACAGCCCGCCAATAAAGGTTCTCATGAAGGTAAATGAGTAGGGGGAGATATGACTTATGCCAAGTTTCTGTCCAATAAAGCCAGAGCCCCAAATTGTTGCAGTTAAAAATAATAAAAAATACTGACGTAATTCAAACATGTTCTCGTTCCTTGATTTTGTAGGAAATTCTACACTAAATACACTTGTTTTTCAGTTCCTTTCTTGTACAAATATTATTGCAACGTCAGTTAAAGAATTGCGTTATGGTTATAATTAGAAGATATTATTTATGAAGTCTTTTCAATGTTATAAACAAAGCTGATTTTAAAGCTTTTTGAATCAGATCCTGCTTATAACATCCTAAGAATTCAGTATATTTTATTATGTTAGGTAGAAATTCATTGATACTTTTTTTATGGAAAATTGTTAAAGTTTTTTTATCGATAATTTTTAAATAATCTGAATAATTTAATTTGCAAAGATCACATTGGCAATATTTCATGTTTAATGTTGAATGGCATTGGTAGGGCAATTATTCAGAAATTTAATATTAAGATCTCTAAGAAATTTTAAACAAATTTTGCTTTTACATTTCAATTCAATGCAAGTAAAATATTTCTCCTAATGTTAGAAGAATTTACGTAAATAAAACAACGCTATAACAGAAATATTACAGAATATTTTTCTGCATGATCGAGATCATAAGTTAATTATTAGTATGGCGTTATTTTTTGACATACCCTAAAGTGGCAAATACCATATGTAGATATGGGGGTGTTAGATGGACGATATAGCAATCTAGTTTAGAGGCTTATTTAAAAACCATGGCATTTGTTAATTCAAACAGTCTTACATCATCGGCTGCAAAGGTACAGCAGAGTGTAGCCGATCCGAACGTCAAACCACCTAAGTTTGTACGTTCAAAAGACAGATGTCATATTCTGACCAGAACTCCTGTATACGACAGGAAGGGTAATACTCTTTGCTATAAATTCCGTTACACTGCAGGTGAAGGTAGTTTCAGACCTGATGAACTGCAAAAGAAGCATGTCAAACATGTTCTTATAGGTTTTTATGTCAGACGTCATGTCGATCAGTTTGCATTTGAAAACGCATTTGCTATGACTGAGCTGCCACTAAGTATAGAGCTGACTAAATTCTCAAAGCCACTCCCTGCTAATCGTTTTATTCTTCATTTGCAAGATAAACAGGAGGCAACAGCTTCCTATCAGCATCAGGTTAACATGTTACGCCGCGATACTATGACAATCGCAGCTGATGTCTATACCATTGTTTACACTAACTGGTTTAGAGAACTGCGTTCCATGTCCTATGCGGTTATTGATATGACTTTAGATGTTGAAGAGCAGTTTATTCTTGCAAAGAACATTGTCAAGAAAGCACCTTGGATCAAGATCCTCTGTGATCGCTGCGATACTCTCAATATGGCTCAGATTGCCTTTGAGGCTGGTGCTGACTATGTATGCTGTCCAACCTTTCCAAAAGATGTCTATAGAAACTCTTTTAATGCCTATAAATACAAGAGTTCAAAATTATGCTATGAGCGTATCTGTACCTGTATAGGTGATCTTCTTGAGGGAAGACCTACATATCTGCCATTCCTAGAGCTTATAGAAAACAGACAGGCTATAAAATCACAGATCCCTCTGATGCTCGATTTCATCAATGATGGTGCTGAGGCAGAATACTATTATCAGAGTATCGAATCATCCCTATATGATATTGATGTTGATACTCTCAATAAACTCATCAGCATAATAAGTATGCTTCTTTTAGATGATTTCTTCAGATCAGATACTGAAAGAGCAAAACCTTTGAAGTTTGAGCCTATAAGACAGGCACTTGTAAGAGCCAAGTTTTATGATGAGTTGATGAACTACAAATCAACAGAGGCAGATCCTACCTATGCCTTTATTCTTGGTTTGTCTTCAAGTATGCGCAACATGTATACCTATCTGACTCCTGCAATTGAAGCAGGCCTTGATACAATTGATATGAACAGAGATCAGGTATTTAAGGATTACCCTGTGTACGCACAGGTGGAAAAGATTGTAGAGTCAATGGAAAGCCTTGATCTTCATTATGTTGACGGTATCATCGCCGCAAATATCTTTACCCGTCATGATATACTGTACTCATATGAGAATGCTTTAATCTGGGTTTCAAAACTTACAGATCTGATCTCTCAGAAACGCTATTAGTACTGCAATCAGGTACTCAGTACTTTCATTCGTTTGAAGGAAAAAATCCCTTTATGTTAAGTTATAAGCACGGTTTTCATGCCGGCAATTTTGCTGATGTGCTAAAGCACATGACTTTGTGTCTTTTAATGAGATCATTAAACAAAAAAGATAAACCATATATTGTTATTGATACTCATTCAGGTTCTGGTCTCTACCGCCTTGACAGCGCCATGTCCCAGAAGAATCTTGAATACAAGACCGGTATTTCAAAAATTGAGAACAATGAGGTTTTAAAGCGTCTCGTTCCTGAATTCTATCAGGTTTTAGATAAGGTCAGAAGTGATACCAAAAACTCATATCCAGGCTCACCAATGTTTGAGACCATGCTTGGGCGTGAGAGCGACAAATTTACCTTAATTGATTTGCATCCATCAGAGTTTGAAAATCTGCGCTCCAACTTCAAGCGTGATCATCGCTGCCATATAGAGTGCCGTGATGGTTTAGATGCTTTAAATGCAATTCTTCCTCCAACTCCAAGACGAGGTATGCTTTTTATTGATCCTGCCTATGAAGAGAAGAATGAATACATTGAACTCGTGAAGGCAGTGAAAAAAGGTCTCAGCAAATGGAATACAGGTATGGCTGTGATCTGGTATCCTGTACTTGGAAAATTAAAAGACTATTCAAAAAACCTTACTAATGATTTAAGACGTCTTAATCTGCCTCTTTTGCAGGCTGAATTGTGCGTTGAAAAGCAAGATGAGGTTTATGGCATGTGCGGCTCTGGCATGCTGATAATTAACTATCCGTACAATCTTGATGAGGAGCTTGCTCCTGTGATGGATGAGTTGTACAAATCCTTATGCAATGAGGATGGACAGGCTAAACTAAAGGTAATCAATCAAAGGCCTTAATATATGTGGAAGACGCTTTTAGGACTGCATTTTGCAGTGCTTTTAGCAGGATTTACAGGAGTTTTTGGTAGACTCATATCCTATGACGCCTTCATTTTGGTGTTCATCCGTTTTCTTTTAGCTTTTACCACCATGTTTTTACTTGTATCTCTTACAGGTAAATTAAAGTACTTTTCTCCTAAGATGAAGCTGCAGTCTACCTTTGTAGGTTTCTTGCTCTGCCTTCATCTTGTATTCTTTTATATCTCAATTAAAGAGTCTAATGTTTCAATTGGTACAATAACCATCTCAAGTACCAGTTTTTTTACAGCACTTTTAGAGCCCAAACTGTTAAAAACAAGGTTTAATCCCTATAACCTGTGTTACAGCTTCATTATCTGCATCGGTCTGTTTCTTATCTTCAACTTCGATACTAGGTATCGCTTCGGCATATTCATGGGTATTGTCAGTGCCTTTATGGCTTCAATCTTTCAGATTTATAATAAGAAGTACTCTGCATCAAGAGATCCTTATACAGCATGTACCTGGGAAATGGCAGGGGGATTTTTAGGTATTTCACTTATCGCTCCTTTCTATCTGATGATTAACGGATTAGGTGGTTACAGCTTTATCCTCAAAGACTGGATTTATCTGTTCCTTCTGGCAACAGTATTTACAGTGCTTCTGTATCTGATGGCAATTGAATTATCAAGAAAAGTATCTGCCTTTACCTTTTCTTTAACATTCAATCTAGAGCCTGTGTACGCAATTATTATCGCCATGATCATCTTTAATGAGGCTCGTGAACTTAATTTTTCCTTCTATGTTGGTGTATTCCTAGTATGTTTAAGTGTGGTACTGCAGAACAGCACGCTAAGAAAACCTCATCAACTAACAAGGAAGTAAGCTAAATCTTTAGGTCTTTTTTGTTCTATAATCAATTTAGAACCGAATTTCTAAAGAATAAGTAAGGATAAATGTGAAGGTATTTATGAAGCATATACTCTTTTTTCTTCTCATATCTTTAATACCATTTACGGGTAATGCCTATCTTCTAGACTTTTATGCCATAAGTGATGATGATACTATCAGTGATTATGGTGGTAACAGTGTGTCTTATACTACAGGCGGCTACTACAAGCTTCATAATGAAGGTAATAAAATCAAGGTTCAGCATGATTCTCATGAAGGTATTTACCAGGGAGAAACTGATAACTTTAACGGGATCTCTATTAAAGGTGTTGATCCGATGCTTTTAGATGAACTTGAAAAAGGTGACAGATTAGAACGCAGGATGAACAGAGATTAGCGTATTGAAGTGTCTAAAAAATATTGAAAAACAAAGAAGGGGATCTTTATGCGATCCCCTTTATTGTTTTTTCTAAACCTTATTTATGTTTTTTTATAACCGCACTTAGGACACTTTCCTGAGCTGTCTAAGGTAACACCGCAAAGAGGGCAGCGTTTCTTCTCAGCACCTGGATCGTACTCGCAGGATGCAGCATTAACACCACTTGTGAAGGTAAGTTTTACAATATTAAGCTTGTCCTTTAAAAGCTCATGAACAATTTTAATCATACCTTCAACTGTCATGGTTTCTTTTGTTACCACAAGACGGCAGTCAGGGTATGCTGTTGCAAGTTCGCATTTGAATGCTGGTCCCTTCATCTTGTTTGAAGGACAGCCATTCTTGATGCCCTGTTTATCATAAACATCTAAAATTGCAGGAAGAAGAGGATCATCCTCTCGTAAGATCAGGGCATGATCAAAGTTCTTTAAAACTTCCCATGCTGTTTTCTGAATTTCATTGCAAGGAAAAACCATGTTTACACCAGGTTCAATTGAATCCTCAACTTCAATTGTAAGACATCCGGTGTGTCCGTGAAGATACTGAGCCTCACCCTGGAAACCATAGAAACGGTGGGCATACTGAAGATCGAGTTTTGTTATACTTCTCATAGGTGTGTTCTCCTTATTGATAATAGTTATTATAAATATAGGATATTATCCAATAAGGGGATAAAAAGACTTTAAAAAATTCTGACATATATCACAAATAAATTCAATATATATCGAATTTTCAATAAGTTGGATAATTTTTATCAATTACTCAAAATTAACCAACTTAAGATAACTTAACAGCTACAGTTTGCTGTAGTAATCCTCGTCT
Source organism: Succinivibrio sp. (assembly GCA_051885305.1). Lineage (GTDB taxonomy): Bacteria > Pseudomonadota > Gammaproteobacteria > Enterobacterales > Succinivibrionaceae > Succinivibrio. The sequence goes on from JBJEWY010000106.1 coordinate 8,269, forward strand.
TTTATAGGCTTGCTGTAGAAGTATCCCTGAATTTCGTCACAGCCAAGTTTCTTTAAAATCTCATTTTGAACTTCATCTTCAACACCTTCTGCAATAGTCTTGATGCCAAGTTTTTTGCACATGGTGATAAGTACGCCAAGAATAGTGGTTAACTTTGAATCGTCTTTCTTGCCTAGGTTATCAATGAGCTTCTTGTCGAACTTCACTTCATTTACTGCAAGATCAGCAAGTGTATAGATATTGGCATGAGCTGTTCCAAAGTCGTCAATGGAGATATTGAATCCTTCTTTAGAAAGTCTTTCTGTAACCTCAACAAGTTCCTGATGGCGTTCTGTGTTGGTGTGTTCTGATACCTCAAGAGGAACAAGCTCGTAAGGGATGCTGTACTGCTGAAGGATCTCTTTTACCTTGTTTTTGAACTCAGGCCTTACGATAGTATGTCTTGAGAAATTGCAGGACACAGGGAGAACTTTCTCTCCATTGTCAATTCTTTCTTTCATGCGCTTGCATACGGTTTCAAGCACAAAATAATCAATGAGGTGAGTGTAATGTGCAGATTCTAAAGCTGGGATAAAATCATCTGGTGGAACAACATTGTCATTGATGATAAGTCTGACTAGAGCCTCAGCTCCAGAGATCTCAGCAACCTCACCTTGGATCTTGAATTTTGGCTGATATAAGACTCTAAAGCAGTTGTTTGAAATAAGTTCTTCGATTTTTGCTGGCTCAACGATATTCAATACCACATCATTTTCTGGACGATATCTTTGTGATTCACCAGAGTGAACTCTGTAGAACTTCTTTTTTTCGCTGTACATATCAGATTCAGCAAGATTGATTGCTGACTGAATATTAATGCCAAGAGCAATCCAGCTTGTACCAACTGAGACTGAAAATCCCTTTTCAGAGCTCATGAAAGCTTTCATCATATCAGAGAGCATTGAGAATTCATGCTCATCAATATCAGGGTAGATACCCAAGAACTCATCACCACCGATTCTGTAGATATAACTGCTTTCATGGAGAAGCTGAGTTAACAGAGATGCTGTTTTCTTTAAGATGGTATCACCCTTTTTGGTGCCGAAACTTGAATTAATCTCTTTTAGACCGTTTACATTCAAGAAGATCACACCAAGATTTTTAATGATTGAAAGAGAGTTGACGTCATTTAAAAGAGATTTACGGTTTTTAAGACCAGTTAACTCATCGATATTTGAAAGAGTTGACAGCTGAGCGTACATCCTACGCTGAGACAGGGCTGATGACACGAAACCTGAGATGGTTTTAACAAACTTTTTAAACTGATGTAAACAATCTTTGTCAGGGGTTTTTATGATGATACAGCCTAAATAACTGTCGCCGATTGCAAGCGGGATGACACAGTAGCAGCTGTTTTCATAGTTTAACTCGCTAAAAGATCTTAAACCTGTAACAGATTTCACTATGGCATCAGGAACAGATATCTCTTCTTTATCTTTTTCTGTGCTATCAGAACACCAGATATGTGAGCGTACCAGATCTGTTGATGCTGTATGTTCTGAGTGAGATTCCCTTGTATTCCTTGCAAATTCATATAAACAGACGTAATCGGCACGATTTACAAAACCGATGCATTCAACGTAACGGTAAACCTGAACATCTGGATTTTTTATGTTTGAAGTAAATATGTTTGTGAATGGAATGATGAGGTTTGTATCTGAAAGCTTGTTTGAAATATCACTTATATCGTTAGATAAATTATCATTCTTTTTCAGTGCAACATTGATAGTGTATGTTCTGCTGTAGATTTCAATGTTCTTTGATTTGATTACATAGTTGTTGTTGAATGTGCATTCAATCAGCGATGTCACATGGAAGTTATCATCTACTGCGTGAACAGCACTACACTCAGGGCACGGTGTGTCACGGCCTCGTAAAAGCGAATAGCAAGTACCAACAAAAGGAAGTTTTACACCAATGGCATCAGACAGAGGTCTGTTGATATAAACAATATTTTTCGAGACAGAGTCGGTGATGAAAACATATTCATCAATATTGTCTAAAAGAAGATCTGCGATCTCGCTTATGTCAAAGGAACTCGAAGAATTATAGACAATATCATCCAGCGACCCAAAATCAAAGCTTGAGTTTAAATCGTCTCCTGATATGTTATGTTCTGATAAGACATCAGCTGTTGTGGCTTCGTTGTTCTTGCTTTTCATATGTTTTGTTTTTTATATCTCATTCTTTAAGAATGGTACTATCTAATTATAGTTTATTTAATTGTTGTGAGAATTTTTTAAGATTATATATCAAGCGCAGTCACATTTTTTTATAATAACCAACAATAAATGTATGTTCTCTAGGTAGAATCTGTCCAATTTTAGAGCGAAAACTTGTCACAAGTTTTCAGATTTTACTGAAAATTATACATAAAACTGATTTATATCAGCTTTGTGAGATATTGCTCGGTATAACAATTTTAATAATATCTAAATTATTATTTTTAAACAATTATTATTAAAAAATTGCATACCTTATTGTCAAACTGAACAAAAAGAGGAGTAATTATGTTAAGACGGATTGTTGCGATATTTTTTGTTCTGATATTTTGTTTATCACGGGCACAGGCTTTAACGCCAGAGCAGCTCTTGGTTATTGACCCAGAACTTAGAGAACAGGCGCCTTATCTTGTATTCAATTACGACAGTCTTGAAGCATCTATTGAGTTTGACAAGAACTTAAATACTGAACGCTCGCCTGAATTTAATATCACTGTAGTTCAAGGAAATGAGAACAACAGCGGTGTTGAGAGCATGATTTTCTATCCAAACGATAATTCTCCTGAGGATGCTTATCCGACCGTTTTCTTCTGTCACGGTGGAGGTTATCTTTTCAGAGCTCTCTACTACAAATTTGACCGTTTTCAGAAAATTGCAGATACCTTAAATGCAGCTGTTGTTGTAGTCCGTTATCCATTGCTTTTTGAAAGACCTTTTCCTGCTGCAATTAAAACCTTTTACCAGTCTATGCTCTATTTTAAAGAAAATGCTGAAAAATACCGTCTTGACGGGGAGAGGATCTCTTTAATTGGCGAGAGCGCTGGCGGAAATCTTGCTGCAGCCTTATGTCTTTACAATAAGGACCAGTCAAATTTCAAGATAGATTTTCTAGGTCTTCTGTATCCTATGCTTGATTACAAGACTGGTACAAGTGTTGACACACAAGATGATCCTCTAACAGGGCAGATTGTCTGGAACAGAAGTTCAAATGCCTTTGCCTGGAAGATGCTCTCTAAAGACATAAAGTTTGATGATAAAACCTTAGGCTATTACTCTCCCTTATATGCTAAAAGCTTAGAAGGACTTCCTTATACTGCTATTTATGTTGGAGATATTGATTTATTTGCAAGAGAATCATTAGATTTTGAAAAGAGACTTATAAGTGAGCATGTAAAAACAAGTATGCATGTATATCCTGGCGCTTACCATATTTTTGATATCATCAACCCAGATGCAAATGTGTCAGTACAGCTTTTTTTGAATCTAAGCGAGGATTATAATCGTGCCGCAAGAATTGCAGCATCAGAAAAATAGTTTTATTAACACCAGGAATAGATTTTATGGCAAAAGTACAGAAAAAAGGTTTAGTTAGAATTTTTAACGCCTATAAATACAGTATGAAGGGCTTTAAAGCAGGCCTTGAAAATGAGGCTGCAATAAGACAGGAAATGATTTTATCTGTGATTCTGACCATTGCAGCTTTTTTTATTGCAGATTCTTCTTTAAAGCTTGTGGTTTTAATTGCGATGCCATGGCTTACTGTTGTAGTGGAACTTTTAAATTCTGCTGTTGAGGCTGTAGTAGACAGAATTGGTCCTGAATTTCATGAATTATCAGGAAGAGCCAAAGATTTAGGATCAGCTGCTGTATTCGTAATGCTTATCTTAACTCTTGTTACCTATGTAATCTTTATTTTAGAAAAATTTGATGTTGGACTCTTCAACTAAAGAAAAGCTGATGAAAAAGGCCATTGATCAGGCTAAAAAAGCTTGGTCAATAGGTGAGGTTCCTGTGGGAGCTGTAATTGCTGACAGTGAAGGCAGGATCATTTCAAGAGGTTACAATCAGACCATAACTAAAAATGATCCAACAGCGCATGCTGAGGTTGTTGCATTAAGAAAAGCAGGCAAAAAACTTGGCAACTATCGTCTTTTGGATTTGAACATCTTTGTAACATTAGAACCATGCGTCATGTGCTCCATGGCACTTATACACGCAAGGATAAAAGGTCTTTACTTTGGTGCCTATGATCTTAAAACAGGTGCCTGCGGCAGCGTATTTAACACTATAACAGATGAAAGACACAATCACAGAATAGAAGTTGAAGGTGGCATTTTAAAAGATGAATGCTCTAATATACTTTCAGAATTTTTCAGACAGAGACGAGCTGCTCATAAACAAGAAAAATCTTTAAAAAGATTGAACAAAAATGCTTAATGCTGTAAATTTTCAAGAAAATTATTGATAAACTTCAAGCTATTATCTATACCTTAAGAGTACAATAACAAGAAAAATCTGGTAAAGGAGCTGCAGCAGTGAAAACCCGTAACAGTATTCGTGCTGAAATTAATGCACTGTATAAAAATAAAGTGATCGGTTGGCTGAGCGAATCAATTAGTTCAAGATCACCTGTTGATGCCGTCAGAATTTATCTTGGGGCACCAACCAAAGATGAAGACGTAGTTGCTAACAAGGACGAGTTTATTCGTTTCTGTGCTGACTGGCACAAAGAGATCACCGCAGGTAAAGTAGATTTCATTGAAAAGACTTACCCTGATATTGGTACTATCGAGGTTCCAATTCATTTGGTTTTTGAAAAGATTGATGAGATTGCAACCTGGGCAGGTCATCTTGTTGAGTACCACACTGCTAAAACCCGTCTGATTGCTCTTCAGCATGATCTTCCAGATCTTATTGAAGCTGCCATGGAGAATATCCACTATCTGACTACTTTAGATGATGTTGATTTTCAGCGCTTTGTTCAGGTCTGCAAGTGGCTTATTACCCATAAGAATTCATCTGCTCTTATAAGACAGATCCCTTTGCGCGGTGTTGATACCGAGTGGTTTGAAAAGCACAGATATCTTATTTTGAATTTCCTTCGCGATTACCTTGAGTTGAATCCTTTAAGAAAGGATTTACTGCAGTTAGGTCTTGTGCCTCCTCCATCAACCGTAAGAGTGATGTTCCTAGATAATGTTCTAAGAAGCAGGGTAGGCGGTTTAAGGGATGCAGGTATCACAGTGCGTGATCTTGCTAAACTTGATATCAAACCACGCAAGATCTATTTCTTTGATGATCTGGCAACAGCTCTGTCACTTCCAGATATTCCTGGTGTTGTGGCAATTGTAGTTAATTCAAATCTTGCTGATGTATGCCGTATTCCATGGGTTTCACATGCAAGCTGCACTTATGTTTCAGGTGTAGAAATCAGATCATTTGCTGTGATTAACAACATTCGTGTTTATCTGCCAAATGCAGAGTCAGCTACTCTAAACAGAGAGTTCTTTGAGCAGCACAAGGATTTATGGTCATATGATGATATTCAGCTAGAAGAGATTAACACCTCCATGGCCTTAACAGTCCAGGAATCCATGCTCTACAATATGCTGGCATCTGGTTCATATGGCAACAGGGCACGTCTGCCACAGGAACGTATTCCATTAGAGCAGATTTATGCAATTCTTGGCATTGAAGGTGATACTTTAATTGCTCAAGAGGTTCAGAAGACTCCTATTTCAGAGCAGAAGGCAATTGCTGATGTAGTCAAGGCAACTACAGAACTTAGTGAAGAAACAAGGGTAGATATTACCGACTCTAGTTCTGAAAACAGTGAGACTACCAACGGTTAACCGCATAAGCCCCTTTAAAGGGGCTTAATTTTTAGATAGATGATAATTTATGGCTGCTGAATTTATAAGCGTACATCCAGATAACCCACAAAAAAGATTCATAACCCAGATTTGCGATATTCTCAGAGATGGAGGCGTTGCTGTTCTGCCAACAGATTCTGCCTACGCTTTGTGTTGCATGTTAGAACAGAAGCAGGCAATGGAGAGAATTTCAAGAATAAGACAGATTGACAAGCATCATAACTTCACGCTCTTATGTCGTGATCTCTCAGAACTTTCAACTTATGCCAAAGTTGATAATCAGTGTTTCAGATTGCTTAAGAACAATACTCCAGGCAAGTATACTTTCATTCTTCCTGCAACTAAGGAAGTGCCAAGAAGACTCATGAACGAAAAGCGTCGCACAATAGGTCTTAGGGTACCTGAAAATGCTGTGCTTGAAGCTATCTTAGAAGAACTTGATCAGCCACTTATGAGTTGCACTCTTATAATGCCAGGTGATGAAGAACCACTAAGTGATCCTGTAACCATTAATGATGAGATTGGTAAGCTAGTTGATGTCATTGCTGATGGCGGAGTTTTATCACCAAATCCTACCACTGTTGTAGTTTTTGAAGATGGTGTACCATCTATCTCAAGATATGGATCAGGAGATCCGTCAAATTTTGAATAAATTATCGGATTAAACAATGAAATATTCACTTTTGTTTATTATATTATGAATATGAGTTCAGCGATAAAAATCAGCAGTATCTGATTTAACGCTGCATTGAACTATAATTATGATCAAGTTGTTTAACGAGAGGCAAATGATCATGTCTTTAAACAGGCTTATAACGTTTGTTTTACTTATGTTATTTGTGACATGCTCTCCTATCTACTCTTATGCAGATGAAGCTGACAACGAGGCAAATACTGCTGCCGATAATTCTGCCGCAAGCCTGTTGCATGATGATGAAGATGAAGCTGACTTAAAGAATGAAGAAGATAAAGTAGATAAGAAAAAATCCAAAAAGGAAATAGAGCAAGAAAAAAAAGCTAAAGCCCGTGAGAAACTGGATTCAAAACGAAAGGAACTGCGTACAGCCTTAAAAAATGATCAGGCTAATTCTAAGTCACGCCGTGCAATCAAACTTGATGTTATAGAAAAATCAGGTGCAAACGTACGAGTCGTAACAGAACATTCATCGCGCGATGAGAATGGAGATATCAAACCACTTGAAACTTTAGTTGATGAAGAGAGTAACTTTGTAAAATTCAGACAGTGGGTTGACAAGAACATGCTTATTCAGAAGAATCAACCTAAAACTGATGAAAAGTCTAATGAATCAGAAGAAGGCGGTAATAAGAAAAAAGAGTTAATCAACGATTACTATACTCCGCAGAATTAGAAAGCATATAATAAACTCCTTAATGCAATCTGATCTGAAAATGGCTTTTGCTGTTTTCAGATCATTTTTTTTGAAAGAACCAAAATTATTCTCCATATAACAGTGGATATCTAACTGATTTTAATGGAATTTATAAACTAAAAAAATACGTATTGAATAGTATAAGATTTCTTATAAATCCTGCTTGTAAGAGCAGTTTTTGATCATAATTCCTGGTCTATTAGTACAGAAGTTAGAACGTTAATGAATGCTTCTTGTCTATGAAAGAGCATAACTTAATAGCAACATTTTCAATAATAAACGAGAAAGAGAGACCATCTCTTTCTCATTATGTTCTGTTATCTATATTAGTTGATTAGTTCAAGCATCTGACTATCTATGATCCTGTCTTTGCAGAATTTCATTTTGTCATTATCTGTTAACTCTCTTATCACTTTGCAGGGATTTCCTGCAGCAATAGAGTTTGCTGGTATATCTTTAGTAACAACAGAACCTGCTCCAATAGTACAGTTGTCCCCAATACTTACTCCTGGCAGGATCACGCAGTTGCCTCCAATCCAGACATTATTTCCTATGCAAATAGGAGCTCCATACTCAACTCCTTTATTTCTCAAAAATGGATGAAGAGGATGACCTGCAGTATAAATTCCGACATTAGGTGCAATAAGGCAGTTATCACCGATTGAAACTGTTGCCACATCAAGAATGGTACAGTTATAGTTAATAAAAAGATTTTTGCCAGCATGAATATGTTTTCCGTAATCACAGTGAAAAGGCGGATTGATAAAAGCGTTTTCGCTACTGCCTAACAGCTCTTTTACCATAGATTTGAGTCCGTCATAGTCTGTTGGATCATAATGGTTGAATTTATGCAGAATTCTCTGAGCAATTTTCTGTTCTTCAAAAACCTCTGCATCTGATATGTAGGCAAGTCCTGCATCACGTCTTTGACAGTTATTCATGGATCTGCTCCTTTAAAAGTACAAAATCTAGTGGCTTAATGACAAGATCACCATCTTTGCTTAAGCATTCTCTGTTAAAGACCTCTTTGTACCTATCTATATCCTTGACCTTTATGCTCATCTCCTCATAAGGATTGATATTTAGTGCATAGATAAATGAACTGTCACCATTAAAGGTTTTTCTGATACAGAAGACACTGTCATTGACTTCTATAAACTCGATCTTTCCATTTGAAATGGATCCGTGCTTAGATCTTATGTGCATCAGATCTTTAAACAGCTTTCTGATTTCATCTTCCTGTGCAGTAAATCCTGAAATTTTTCCAGTGTCTCTTGACACCATTCCGTCGTCTAGAACAAAGTGATTTGGCATTGCTACATCAAAATCAGGCACTTCCTGACCGATTTCCTCACCATAGTAGTTGGTGATAGGGCCTGAGTGTGCAACAGACATGAAGGAGAGCGCAAGCTTTACTCTTTTTACATATTCATTTTCAAGACCAGCCCTCTGAATCAGATCTCCAAGTCTTACAGTATCGTGATTGGTTATCATCAGGTTAGGATAGGCATGCTTTGGCAGAGTCTGCTCATTTTCAATAAGATAATCTCTAAGTTCTGTAGCCTTGTGTGAAAACTGTCCTGACTCTGTTGCCGCAAAAGTCTTGAGAATAGCGGTTCTTCCTTTGAAATCAAAGGCAGAATTTAATGAAGGCTTATCATCATTGCCATAGCCAAACTCACAGATGACAGAGTTTGTATTCCAAAGTTCGGCTACCATGTAACCTAATGGGTGGACATTATTTCCTTGTGCATCCTTATAGGTTACTTGTTTACTTGCTTTTTCAACAGCATTTCTGATTTCCCTCCAGGCGTCAACAGGAACCTGATAGGCCTGATCGAGTCTCCATCCATCAATTTTAAAGTTTGAAATGTAGTAGGTTGCAACTTCCTTGAAAAATTCAAGAGACTGACCGTCATCATCATAATCAGCACACAGGGTATGTCTTATGATAGGATTTGCCAAAACGCTTTCTTTTTCATAAAGATTATCTGGAAGAATACATAATTTTGAAGAGGTTGGCTTTTTACCTGTAGGGGATGAGTCTTCAAGATCACCTTTATAGTGACCAAAGACTCCGTCAAGAAAAACGTATAGTCCCAAAGCATGAGCCTTGTCCACCAGTTCTCTGAGTTTTTCCTCATCACCAAAGTGTCGGTCGATTTTATAGTAATCTCTTGCATAGTAGGCTGTCGCATCAAGAGGAGTTGCTACAGTATTGGCCATTTCAGCTTCAAAGATAGGAGTCATCCAGATTGCGTTCATCCCTAAATCCTTTATATAGGGCAGTGCATTGATTATTCCCTGGAGATCACCTTTGTGATATGAAGGTCCAAGACCTATGTTGTAGTTTATTGAGTCATCTCCATTGTTAAATGATTCCACCATGATCTGGTAAATTCTAAGGTCAGATACAGGATCAACAGTAGAAGAGTCATTTGAATATGCTGCTAGGGTGTTTTGGTACTGATATTTTGAAAAGTCAGTTACTGTTGCAGCTGAAGATTCTCTAGATATAGTTATCAAAAAAGAAAATAAAGTGATAATTGAGATAAAAAAGAGTGAAGCAGAGCGCTTACAACTTAAATGTGAAAACAATAACATATTAAATTTCCTGAAAAGGCAGGTATAAAAATACCTGCACTAAATGCTATCTACGATTAGGTTAGTTAACCTTTTTTGGAAGATCTACATTAGAGAATGTGACAGTTGTTGTGTCTCCATCTCGTTCCACCTTGGCAATATCACCGCTGAAATAGTAAGGAGTGAAATTGGTATCCTCAGCATCAACTGGGGCGAAGTGAAGGGTAGTTTCATTTTCCTTTCGACACTTGTCAGTAGAGCAGTTCTTTGCTCTGATTGCATTTGAAACAATAGTTCCGATGAGAGCATGCTCAGTTGAATGGAATCCGTTTCTCCAGAACCAAGTTTTAAGTCCCCAGTTCTTCATTTCACCGTACTCTTTATCAGTAAAGTTATTTACCCACTGATTTAAAGTATCAGGCATATCATATTCATCAGAAAGAGCCAGAGTCAGGGCAGCCTGATCAAGTTCGGCATAGACCCACTAGTCTGGACCTCTTTGCAGATCATCTCCATACCAGTCGTTTTTATTGGCTGACAGAGCTACATCAAGAGTGTCCTTTATGCCTTTCTTTGCAAAATCCTGAAGCTCTTTATCACCAAAGCCCAACGCAGCAAGATATTCCATCCAGAAGGTTTTTACTCTGTGTCCGTAATCCTGATGTCTACCATTTTCAAAATCGTAGCAACTCTTATCATGAGTACAGCCTAAGAATCGGTTCTTGTCTTTTACATAGAAGTTTTTGTTCATATCCTCTATGGTTGTTTTGATAACATCGCCCCATTCTTTCTTATAGGTTTCTGGCATCAGTCTCCATGATAAAAGCAGGTAGGCATTTAGCTGATCAAGCATTGCTACTAGTTCAACCTGATCATGCTTATCAAACATGGTGTCTGAAAAGCACCACTTGATATAGCCTTTTTCCTTATCATAATAAGTGTCATATATATATTTCTGGGCCTGTATCAGTTCATCAATACTCTCTTTTGAATGAGTAAGGTAGGCATTCATCGAGAAAGCCAAAAGTACGTAAGATAAATCCTGAGATGTTCTTGCCAGGATATGATCTGTAAAAGGAGCTTCTTTAGGCCAAGCTAGAGGTTTTCCATTTTCAAGAAGAACATGATAGCCACCGTTTGGATCTTTTACATTGTCTAAAATAAATTTAACACCAGCCTTGTGAAGTCTAAGAGCTTCTTTATTACCAGTGATGTTAAATAGTGCACCATAAGCAAAGGTCTGTCTTGCAGTCATTCTCACAAAATCGACCATGCTAAGCTGCAGCATCTGACCAGGCTCTCTCTCGTATGGACACTGTTTTTGGTTTCTTAAGGTACCATCGTTACATCTCCAGGTAGGAAAATTTCCTTCAGGAGTTCCCTTGGCGTCAGGATGTAGCCAGAATTTCTCCAAATACTGAGCATGTTCTACCCAGGTCTTGTAGTCAGGAAGATTGTCAAGATTTGTCTTGGCGTATGCAACTGTCAAAAAGCTAGAGCAGAGCATTATCGCACAACCTAACTTTGAAATTGTATTTATCATGTTCATAAAAAAGTTTCCCATATGTGTGATTACATCGAATATCAGTAGAATTTCTTATAAATTGAAAAAATATTTTCAAATGAAAATTTGTAAATCAGATTATATAAAAATGTAAATAGCTAAAACGGGTATGTAAAAATTTGATAAAGTTCAAAGTTTATCTGACATTTCAGTTTTTATGAGAAAATGATAATTTTTTGATCTTTAAAAGAAAATGTTTGAGTGAGTGAGGTTAATAAATATTGTGGAGAAAGAAGTTCAAAAGTTAGTGATCTACATCAAATTAGCAAAACACCCAAAAATGTGATCTGTTCGAAAATATTTTTTTTACTTTTGCAGAGTTTTGATGTTGCAAATTTTCATAAATAGTTTATTTTATGAGCAAATTTTCATTTGAAGCGTAAAAAATGCTCATTTTTCTGAAAAGATTCACATCTTGTATTTATGTAATGCATAGAAATTATGATCAGGAGGTGGTTTACAGATCTTTTAAGAATACAATGAACACAAAGCTGTTTTTTTGAAGAAAACTAGCTGAAATTACAAGGAAATATGAATAAATCAGCATCATGGGCATGAAGGCTGATTAAGATAAAAGTTGTGATGAAGAATTCAGGAATGATGTCATAACTGATATCTACTGTTATTGCATCAGTTTCTATCTGAAGGTGTGCAATATTGAATTGAAAAGGTTAAATAATACATTTGACCGATTGACTGACACAACGATTCAAGTAAGTTCTACGAGAATTATGCTGACTTGTGAGATAAGAAAGTATTGGTCTTGTTTTATTTACTCCATGAATAAAAAAGGGAATGAATTCATTTCACTCCCTTTGTAATTTAGCTCTTAATAGCTTACTGAATTAAAGGAATATTCAGCTCTTCACATTCCTTGACCATGTTGTTTGGCCATATGCTTACCTGAATCTCACCTAAGTGAGCCTTGTGCAGTAGGACCATACATAAGCGGCTCTGACCGATACCACCACCGATACTCAATGGGAGATCTCCGTTAAGTAACTGCTGATGGAAGAACAGTCTCTTGCGCTCTTCCTTACCTTCTAATCTCAGCTGCAGATTCAGGGCTTTTTCATCAACGCGGATACCCATTGATGAAAGTTCGATAGGGCAGCCCAAAACAGGGTACCAGACAAGAATATCACCGTTTAAACCGTTGAAGTTATCCTCATTAGGAGTAGACCAGTCATCATAGTCAGGAGCTCTACCATCGTGCTTGATGCCGTTTGAAAGCTCACCACCGATACCCATGATAAATACGGCGCCATACTTCTGACAGATCAAATGCTCACGCTCTTTTGGTGTTTTATCAGGATACATCTGCAGAAGTTCTTCTGCATGAATAAAGGTAATTTCCTTTGGCAGGAAAGGAGTCAACTGAGGGTAGGAATCACAGGCTAAATACTCTGTTCTCAAAAGAGTAGCATAAATTCTTTTTACATAATCCTTTAAAAAAGCTATGTTACGCTGTTCTTTTGTGATTACAGCCTCCCAGTCCCACTGATCAACATACAGTGAGTGAAGATTGTCTAGCTCTTCATCGGCTCTGATGGCATTCATGTCAGTATAAATACCAAAACCTTCTTTAATGCCCATTTTGCCAAGAGTAAGTCTCTTCCATTTTGCAAGGGAATGTACAACTTCAGCTCTTGCATCCTGAAGATCTTTAATAGGAAATGAAACTGCTCTTTCAACGCCGTTAAGATCGTCATTGATACCTAAACCTTTAAGCACAAACAGTGGGGCAGTAACGCGACGAAGTTTTAATTCAGTTGACAGATTCTGCTGGAAAAAGTCTTTAACAAGCTTAATACCTTTTTCGGTCTGAATCTTATCTAAGAGAGGAGAATATTCGATAACAGGTTTGATTAGTCTGCTCATTTGAAATTCCTTAAATTTAGTTCACTGAATTTTACTATTTTGAAACAGTTTTTAAAATATTATGAGGATCATTAAATTACAAAAAAGTTAAATTTGCATTAAGCAAAGTTCATAACATTCAGCTTCTGCCTATTTTAACCAAAGATTATTGTTAAAAATTCAGTTCTCATTCAAAAATGATAAAACATATAGGTTTTAGATGCAGTAGGTACTTAAAGGTCACCATAATGATCCACGACTTTATTTATTCATACCCAAGATCTTAGTAACCATTTGAAAATCAAGGGTATTTATTAAATTAC
>JBJEWY010000107.1:0-21709 GCA_051885305.1 Succinivibrio sp.
CCATGGAATGTGGCTTAACTGGAAGGTCTGAAAGTTTATTTCAGACCATTTACATTTTTTTTGAATAAGCTTACGAATGTTAATAGCGTATCTTGAGATGAACTACTCTAACTTAGTAAAATTTCTCAGTTTTAAGAAAAATAAGGAGTTTTTCATGATAAATGCTATTGATCCAAAAGGATCCGTCTACAGGTTTTTCAACAAGATCCCGTTTATAACCCAGATCATCTTCGGCATGTGCTTTGGTATCCTGCTGGCAATTGTCTTTCCACAGGGACAGAGCTTTATTTCCATGTTAGGTGATCTCTTTGTGTCAGGTCTTAAAGCTATTGCACCTTTACTTGTTTTTGTACTGGTATCAGCATCTATTGCCCGCCACACCAAAGGAACCAACGCAAGACTAAAACCAATTATTTCCTTATATATAGTTGCTATGGTTCTCTCTGCTGCAACAGCACTTGTTATGGCAACACTGTTCCCATCAACATTCCCTGTTCTTGCATCAAAAGCCGAGGCTGTAGCACCACAGGATGTATCAACAGTTCTAACCTCATGTATAAAGAAAGCTGTTGATAACCCAGTCAATGCTCTTATTTCAGGAAATTATCTTGCAATTCTGCTCTGGGGCATTTTATTTGGAATTCTCTTTAGAGGCGCAAGTGATGCAACCAAATCAGTTTTAGCTGATTTTGCCTCAATTGTAAGCGGTGTGGTCAGAATCGTAATAAGATTCGCTCCATTAGGTGTTTTAGGTCTTGTTTACAGCTCATGCACACAGGAGGGTGGCTTTACCAATCTTTTAGGTTATCTGCATGTTATCTTGATACTTGTTGTAACTATGCTTATCATCGCACTTGTGATAAATCCGCTTTTAGTATTTCTTACAACCTTTAAAAATCCATACCCACTTGTGTTCACATCAATTGTAAATTCAGGTGTGACAGCTTTCTTTACCAGATCATCTGCTGCCAACATTCCTGTAAATATCGCTTTATGTGAAAAATTAGGCATTCCAAGAGAATCTTACTCAATTTCAATTCCACTTGGCTGCACCATCAATATGTCAGGTGCGGCTGTGACCATTGTGGTAATGACCATGGCTGCAGTTCATACCTTAGGTTATGAAGTAAACTTTGTAACAGCCTTGCTAATGTGTATTGCAGCAGTACTTGGTGCCTGCGGAACATCTGGTATTGCAGGTGGCTCACTAATGCTGATCCCTCTTGCCTGCTCATTCTTTGGTATTTCAAATGATATTGCCATGCAGGTTGTAGGTATCGGATTTATTATAGGTGTAATCCAGGACTCTGTTGAAACAGCTCTAAACAGCTCATCTGATGTCGTGCTGACAGCTGCTGCCAATAAGATCACCAAAGTTAAGTAAAAACAGTGATGTAATTATGACAACAAACAGTTACCTGTCACTGTTTTTAAGTGAGATTACAAAATCAGCTACAATCTTCTTGTAGTTATCCTTATCCTCGGCTGTTTTAATGCCAAAGCCTGGCTTGAGATTCAAACCTTGATGATCTTTAATGTAGTTTTCACTGAATTTTTCAAAGTTTCCATGAACAGAAGTTGAAAAGAAAACAATTTCTTTCTTATTTAGATCACCTGCTCTTACTTTATAGAAGCTTTCAATTTCAACAGGAGTTTTGTGCAGCCATAAAGGAAAACCTAAAAAAATCCTGTCATAACCTTCAAGACTTAGATTCTCATTTTTGAAATGACTTTCAGTATTATTTTCAAACTGTTTTTTTACATAGTCTCTGCAGTCAGATGAAATCACAGGATAGACATCTGGAAGGATAAGTTCTGCTATATCAGCTCCTGCTGCATCCTTAAGTTCAAAAGCAACTGTCTTTGTATTAAGGTCAAGAGGTGTTGCAGCTGTTGTAGCATCTACATCAGCATGACGCACCATGTCATCTAGCGATACATAAAGCACCAGATCTTTTGCCAAAGCACCTGTTGCAAACGTTAAAGCCATTGTTAAAGCGATAATGTTATTTACTGCTTTCATTTTTCAACTCCTTTAATGCGATTTTCTTTTTTTCTTCAGCCTCATCTAGTATTTTTTCAACACATTCTTCAAACTGATCATGGATAATGGTGGCACCGCTTATGTTGTCAACATCATCGATATCCTGAACTTCAAGAAGCTTTTTTGCATAGACATCTACTGTGCTGATAGCAAACTGGGCATTTCTGTAATAGCCTTTATTTACTTTTCCATGATGCTTTTTTCCATAATTCTCATCTTTTAGCGTACCATCACTGTTAAATGACTCATAGCTACATGAGATAAATCTGTTGTCTTTTATAGACAGTTTTACAACACCGTAATTACCATCCTCATCACGAGAGGACTGCGCCTGATAATCTCCATCAAGGTAATCTGGAGGAGTACATCCTGTAAGTAAAATTACTGCTGTAAGTAATACCGATTTTACGGTTATTTTCATTTTACATCCTGATTTTTTGTATCACGTGAAAGATGGCCGTGTTCTAAGACAATTGTTCTTTGAGCCATAGCTGCAACAGAGGCTGAATGGGTAACCACAATGATGGTTGCGCCTTTTTCATGGAGTTTTTTAAAAATGTCCATAACAAGATTGGCGTTTGCCTCATCAAGATTACCTGTTGGCTCATCAGCAAGAATAATAGATGGATAATTAATAAAAGCTCTTGCTATACAAAGTCTCTGCTGCTCACCACCTGATAACTGGTGTGGCAGATGATGTGCTCTGCTGCCAAGACCTACAGCATCAAGAGCCTTTTTTGCCTCATCCTCATCTGGCATTGAGTGATAGTACTGAGCAACCATTACATTCTCAACAGCTGTAAGATAACTGACAAGATGAAACTGCTGGAAGATAAGTCCAATCTTGTCACGTCTTATTCTTGTAAGTTCCTTATCTGTGAGAGTTGCAACGTTAACACCATCTAAAAGTACCTGACCTATGGATGGATGATCCATACAGCCTATAATATTCATAAGTGTTGATTTACCAGAGCCTGATGGTCCTACAATTGCAACCCATTCCCCTTTTTCTACTGTAAAACTTACATTATCAAGGGCTTTGACATCCTCATAAATTTTTGAGATGTTCTCAATTTTAAGTATGCTCATAAAACTATTCTCCCTTCAAAACCTTGGCAGGATCGACTCTTGTTGCACTTTTAACAGGTAATATGCACGATATGGCAGAGATCAGAATGCAGATAAGAACACTTAAAAGTGATATAAAAAATTCTGGGCTTATATCTTTTGCAAAAACGCTCAGGCTTACATATCTTGCAAAGAAAAAGCCTGCAAGGGCACCTGCAATACCACCAAAGAGTCCTAAAAACACAGACTCCCCCATGAACATGAAGACAATGTCCCTATTTGATGCGCCAAGTGCTTTTCTAAGGCCGATTTCTTTTCTTCTTTCGGCAACAACTGCAATCATGGTGGTACAGACACAGACCATAGTAAGAAGCAGCACCACAAAGACCACCACATAAACAAGGGCTTTTAGTTTTCCTAAAACTGATGCCTCAGAATTTGCAACCTTTTTTACAACTCTTACATCAATTACCTTCTGTTTCAAATTAAGACTTTTACAAAGTTCTGATAACTCATCTTTACTCATTCTCAAAGACAGCTGAGCAACATCAAAACCATCTGCAACGCTGTTAAGCTTTTTCATTCCATCAAAGGTAAGATAGATAAAATCATCCTCATTCCCTCCAGTGTGAAGAATTCCGCAAATGGTATAACTCTTATCAGATGAAACACCATATTCGTCTGTAAAAGAGACGGTAATTACATTCCCGCTTTCAAGTGAGAGTTTTGCGGCAACATTGCTTCCTGCCATAAGTTCATTTGCCTTTTCAGGCAATCTGCCCTCTGTATACCAGTAAGGAGATGTCTTTTTAATTTCATCATAATCAGTTGCAGCACAAAGAAGAGGTTGTTCTCTTATTCGTACGTTCTGAAAGAAAAATGGCGAAACGCCAACTATCTTTTTACTGTCAATGAGCTGAATAACTTTACTTAAATCTAGGCTTTTAAACCTGTTGCTGCCATTTGGAACCATAAGTACATTGGCTCCATAGGCTCTGAATTCTTCTGACAGCTGCCTTGGTACATCAAGGTATAGAGTAAGAAGCCCCGAGAGAATAGTTCCACCAATAACTACTGACAAAAGCGCAACCATCATCCTTGAACGTCTTCTTATAAGAGAACTTATAGCATCTTTAATGAACAGAACCTGTCTTTTCATTAGTGACCTCCGTGCAGGATCTTAGATGGCTTTAAAGTAGTAAGAAGTCTTATTGCAGGTATTGATCCCAAAAGTGAGACTAAAATGATAAGCAAAGTAACAAGTGGGATGACAAGAGTCTTTATTTCAATAGCTGAACCAAAAACGCTCTGGCCTATGAGTTTTGCAAACAAAATGCCTGCAAGGTAGCCAAAGACACCGCCAACAAAAGCTGTAACCATGACAGATGAGAGGATAAGACCTGCAACAGATGTGTTAGTAGAGCCAAGAGCTTTTAGAAGACCAATCTCCTTTGATCTTTCCATTACAGATGCTGTCACAAGGTTTGAAATACCAAGAGCTGATCCTAAAAGACTTAATGCTGTAATAAGAGTCATTAAAAGTTCTATTTTAGATAGAATTGCCCCCTCAGATGAGGCAACCTGTCTTACAGGCTTTGCTACAACACCTGTAATAGCCTCTTCTAACTGATAACAGATGGAGCTTACGTAGGCAGTACAGTACCAGGTTTCCATTTCCTTAATAGACAGAGCATTGGGATTTATAGCAGCTCTTTTAGACAGTTCATTGTCAGGTGTGGTAAGTGCGGATACTTCAACTAGTGATACCGCATCATCCCTACCAGATAATTTCTGAGCAGCATCAAGTGACATCAAAAAACTATCATCCTCAGCACCCCCCCCTTCAATGATGCAGGAAATTGAAAAGTTCATTTTTCCGCCCTCCCCTGTCATTGATACTTTCTGCCCTTTTTTAAGATCAAGTTCTAAAGAGAGATTTTTACCTACACAGACTAAAGAACTGTCATTATCATCTGGGAGTTTTCCCTCAATGTTCCACCAGTTCTTAAGTCCCTTAAGACCTGTTTTAAAACTCTCTCCTGTAGGAAGACTTACTGTTTTATTAAAGTAGGTTCCACTTACCTTTACATCCTTTGAGTCAAGCTTTGCGGTCACATTTAAAAATGGAGCAAAATCAACGATGTTGTATGCCCAGAAAATGGTTTTGATCTTAGATAATGATTTCTCGCTTATATACTGATTTGAATCCCCTGCTCCCTCATAAAGATCATTAAGCAAGGATGCCTGTACAGGAAGAAGCCTTATATTGGCACCATATGTTTTAAGCTCAGAATTTACCTTGTCTCCAACATCAAGCATGACGTTAAGCATAGCTGTGGCAAGAGAAGAGCCTAATGCTACAGTAAGCGCCACCATCATCATTTTGCCTCTAAGTCTTAAAAGAGAGCCTTTTAACATTCTTAAAAACATAAAAGCCTCCTATTTAAACCTTCGCTCTTCAGCATCCAGATCCATGCTTTTAATCTTCATCACCATGTCCTCCACGCTGTAACTTAAAGGAACAGGGTTGCACCCTCCTCTATAACCTATGGTTGAAATGTTCATAACCACATCACATCTCATGCATACAACCTGACCGTTGCGCTCATAGTAACCAGTAGGTCCGCAGATATCGCAGGCATCAAGTCCGACACCGTAGGCAATCTCGTTTTTTCTTATGACAATAAAACGCATCTGCACTCCGTTTTTTGAGGTATAGGAAAAGCGGTGTAGATGTCCGTCACAGACTCTTTCAAGTGGAATTGAGATATAGCCGTCTTGAAGATCAGCACTCTCACATTCAGAAAGAACTACTCCCTGGTTCTGGTAATCCTTGATGACAGTAAGATCAAGAACACAGGCCATAGCAACTAACATCATGAAAACAGATATTTTTCTGTCACATCTTTTATCTGCGATATAACGTCTTTTTAATGCCGGATTTTCAAAATCAGCCTTTATGATCCTTGAAGATATAAGCAGGAGCAGTGACAGAAGGACCACTATAAAGAGAATTGCATATATAAAGAAATTTGAATGATTTGCAGTAAGTTCAATAATACCGAAAGTCCAGCGGTTTACAGGCACTATTCTTCTTGCAAGCATAAACTGAAAAATTACGCTTGCCTGGTAAAGGATGTTAACTACTATGATAATGTCAACAGCAAGTGTGATCTTCTTATACCTTAGTGATGATGTTACTAAATAAAATGCTGCAGAGGCTAAAAGACAAAGTATTCCCCCTGTAAGATAACCTGTAAGCTTATAAAGATACTCCCCAGAAAAATAGGATACATCTGCGTTTACAAATCTTGAAGGCGCAATAATTAGATCTGGAAGACAATAAAAAAGCAGTGTAAATACATAGATGCAGCCTGAAATTAAAAATAACTTCCTGATAAATTCTGAGCCATTAGTTAAAAACGGTAGCAGGCAGCATATTAAAAGTGCACTTATGATAGAAAAGGTATTTGTTACTGTATTGATGTATTCTTGATTGATTTTTCCGACGTAAACCTTCAAAAAGGCCAGCACAAAAGAGCACGCTGCTGCAAAAATGGCTGTCTTATATATTAAAACTCTTCTCTTATCATCAAATCTTAAAGTTACAAGACCTAATATAAGACCAGTAACAAGTGCTGCAGGAAGCAATGATTCAACAACTTCAATTAAATATTTAAGCATGATTGAACATCCAAAAGGTGGCAGGAGTTTATGTTCTAACTACTCAAAAGCTATGTACGCACAAAAGGCATACGCTAAAAATATGTTTTCCTTTTACACTTAAAACAGACTTGGGCAAAAAATTGTTCGTATCTAAATTCAGACTTAAATCCAAAATTGATTGTTATCTGTAAAAGATCGTCAACGTAAGATCGTGTCTGTATTTTCTGCGTAACGCACCAACTCACAGATAAGATATTTCTCAAAGAGCAGATCTAATCTACAAATCTAAACTACTTTCAAAAACTGTTTTTCAGCTGTTATCCAATCTCTGATAAATTTCTTCAACACTTAAAATGCCATAGGCTATACCTATGGCATATGTGGCAAAGATAGTTATTACCACTTTCTTGGTACGTACTTAAAATCCTTCCACTCAACAACTAAAGGCTCTTTCCAGAAATGGCCTTTAACACCTGTGGTCTTGTCTACATGAAGCAGATAGCCCTGCTCTTCTGGAGAATGGATTACAAAACGTACAGTATAGGTACCAGCCTCTGGTAACTTGATATTTGCACCATAGTGAGGGCCATCTGAAGCATTCATAGCCATGAAGGTACCTTCTGCTGCTACCTTCTTGCTGTCAGCTGAGGTAATAGAGTAATCAACTCTAAGGTATGGAACGAAATCACCTACACCATAACCGAGATCATTTTCAGCAGCTGAAATATCAGCTTCAATGTGAATATCAGAATCAGCAGCGCTTAAAGACATGCCAGCAGGCTCCATATCAACAGGCTGGAAGTAAACGCCTGCTACATTCAAAGGGCCTACACGCTGATCATCACCAATTGGAAATTCCTCAAAGCCTGCTTCCTCACCTGGAGCAGGGGCTGCATAGCTATTAAATGACAGAACGCCAAGTGCCAAGCCTAAAGCTAAAGCCATAGTTTTATTTTTCATAAATATCTCCTAGTTAAGTTTTGAAAAAATAAATCAGTTGTTTGTATCTTGTGCCATCAGCTTTTCCCGCTGCTTCTGCCATCCTTTTATTGCGTATACGATGGTAACAGTGCATATCACAAGCATTACAAGCTGTGGGATCACGGTCTCAGCAGTTGGATAAATACCTAAAATATCAATTGTTGGGACATAAGGAATTAGAGTAACGCTTATTACATCGCCCTCCTGTAGTTCCTTTACGCCAGAACCTATGAAGGATATGCACATTACGTACATAAGAAGAGATGTGCCAACAAAGAAAGGCTTTAACGGAAGTTTTAATGACAGTAAGTAGATGAGCAGATATACAATGACAAGAGCGAGGCATCCTGCAATGAATCCTCCCCAGATCATTGAAGTCTGAGAGGTACCTGCAAGAAGTGCCTGATAGAAGAGGATAACTTCAGCTCCCTCACGAAATACAGCTAAAAACGCAGTAAAAGCTAGTGCGAACATACTGCCCTTGGCAAGTGATGAGCCAACTTTACTTTTGATATAGCCTTGCCATGCCTGGGCATCTGCTTTTGCCATCATGAAATTTGAGACATAGAAAAGTACCACCACAGCAACGAACATGGTAAGACCTTCTGTGATTTCCTGATTCTGTCCCTGAGCACCAGCCATGACATTTAGAATATATGCCATGACAATGCTTGCCAAAACTGCAATAGCTGCACCTTTGTATACAGGTTTTAAGCCTTCAGTGTTACCTGTCTTTTTAAGATAAGCTATGATGGCACCTACAATTAAGATTGCCTCAAAACCTTCACGCAGAATAATAAGAAGTGATGCAATAAATACACTCAAAGAGCCATTGTCTGATGAGGTTTCATCACCTGGGCCATCAAGTTTTGATGCATCCTCAAGAAGCATTGAGGAGAGCTTATCAAGACCTTCTTTGACTTTAACTTCGCCTTCATCGTTTAGAATAAGTCTTTTTACTGTTGCAAACTGATACTCAACAGCTGCTGCCCTGTTGCCTGAGATATGCGCCATAACGGCTCTTTCAAAACCTATTTTCTCGTAGTATCCAAAATAGGCGTGATTTACCTCATCTCGAGCCCCCTCAAGATCTTTGTTAGTGTAAAGAACGTTTGCATTCTCTAAAACCTCTGACATTTCTAAAGCGACTTCTCTCCAGCTGCTGTATTTACTAGCAGCTTCTGCCTGTACAGAGATGCACATCATTGTAAGTGCACAAATCAACGCTAAGATTCTGCGCATATTTTCTCCTAGGTTTTTATCTTTTGGTAACTATCTACCTGTATGTGTTAGCATAAGCTAACTATTGAGTTAGCATACGCTAACTCAAATATAGAGTCAACAGAAATTAACGCAAAAAATTAAGATGTAATTACTTGACTGAATATTAGGTATTTATGTTAGTCAATTGCTAACAGATAGGATTTAGTCCAACTCTGACACAGAGTTAGACTTAAATGAAATAGATTAACTGCAGTTTAACTGTGACAACTTACCTTTGTTTATCCTGTAAACCTGCTTTGCATATTTCATGTCGTCAGCATCATGTGTAACCACAATTACCCCTGTTCCTTCATCTGCAATTCTGCTTAGGATGTCCATTACAACTGATGAATTCTCATCATCAAGTGATGATGTTGGTTCATCTGCAAAAATGAAACTTGGTTTGCTGATAAGTGCTCTTGCAATACTCATTCTTCGATATTCACCGCCTGAAAGTTCCTCTGGGTAATTGTGCATGAGTTTTTCAATTCCCATTGAATAACAAAGTTCCTTTGCCCTGTCATCAAGAGCTTTTGTATCTTTACCACTTATCAAAGATGGCAGCTTGATGTTGGTTAAAACATCAACAGAGCCTAGTGCGGCATGACTTTGAGGAATGATACCAAAGACAGAACCTCTGATATGTGACAGTTTTGAATCAGGATGAGAGTAAAGATCACACCCATCTAATAATACCTGCCCCAAATCAGGTTTTAACATCCCACTTATGATATTTAAAAAAGTACTTTTACCACTTCCTGAGCGACCTGTAATTTCAACAAGCTCTCCTTGCCTAAGCTCTAGATTTATACCTTCAAATACAGGTATTGATTCTGTTGAGTTTTTCTTTCTTTTAAAAGAAATACCAAGATCTTTTACAGCTATTTTCATAAAAGCCTCACTGTATATCTCGTAATACTTCTGATGGGGAGGTCTTAAGAATTCTTACGACACTCCAAGTTGAAGTTAAAAGTCCACATGCAAGGCAGATCATTAAAGTCTCAAAAAAGTATTTCAAAAATGAGGTGAAACCAAGCTCCATGAAAGGACCTTCTATCATTTTCTCAATTAAAGTTGCAAATGAACTTATGACAACACAGGATGCCAGGCTTCCTAATACCGCACCACACAGTGAGACAATTACAGATTCTGAAAGAATGATCCTTGCAATATCAGTACCTCTTGCTCCTGTAACTCTTAAAACAGCAAATTCACGCCGTCTTTCATTTATAACCATACTGAAGGTTATAAAAAGCAGAATAAAGGACAGAAGCCAGACAAGAACTGATAAAAATCCCACAGCCTGACTGATGCTCTCAATTGAATAGGAAAGATTTGAGATCATCTCTTTGGTTTTTACAGCCTTAACTTTTTTGACTTTAGTATTTATAAGCCCTGCAACAGTCTCTGGATCGAAGCCATCTTTTACCTTTATGAAAATTGATGAAATGACACTGTCGGGATTCACAACATATCTATTTCTGCCAAGCTTTACAGATGCTTCCATAAGTTTTGATACAGTAGACTGATTTGCATATACTGCAGAGTCAAGTTCAGTACCGGTCTTAGCAAGTCTACCTGCTACCTTAACTTCCTTTGAATAGAATCTTAAAGTATCGCCTTTTTGAGCAAATAAAGAGTCGCCAACTATAACCTCATTATCATTAAGATCACTAATTAGAGATTCTTTAAGCCAAGGTTTTATAACAAAATCTGTTTTTGGATCAAATCCTATTATCTGAACTGAGGCTGAACAGCATCCTGCCGTGAGCGTTGCAAGATAAAACTGAGTAGTTACCTTTTCTATTCCATCTAGAAGTGCAACCTCATCTGCCTTGATCCTGTTCATGTAAAAGTAACCAGGCTTTCCCTGCAGAAGTATTCCTTCCAATGAATGCTTAGTTGATTCAGCATAAGGAATTACAATGATATCTGCTCCAAGTCTTTGTGACAGATTACTAAGCCCCTCATTAAGCCCCTTAATAAGGGCCTGTCCTAAAAAAATTGAAAAGGCAAGAAATCCTGCTATGGCAATAAGGGCTGCAGTCCTGTATGAATTCTTCCTTAAATTAAAGAAAGGAAGAATACTTAAAAAAGAGACTTTCATTATTTCTTCTGTGCTCTTAGATTTATCACAAGATCAATTGCTGCAGTTACAAGAAGAACAGCGGACATGATATGAACAAAAGGTTCAAAGAAGACTCTGCAATGCATGCTCTCCATTTTGCAGAGGCTTATGAGATGATCAGGTACAGCAAAAGAAATAACAGAAAGAGCAACAAGTCCTACACTTAAACCTATTCTTTGTAGACTTTGTGATGATAAGAAATGAATCATGCTAATAACAGCACAGGCAATTCCTAATGCTGCTACTACGTTCTGTGCATAGTGACATGGCATGACCTTAACATCTGAAACAGGACATGCTGAAAAAACGGTCAGAACACCTGCAACAAGGAGTACTGATACGCAGATTAGAACAACTGATATAATTTTATTTTTTGACATAATGATTTTTCCTATTGATTTACTTACAACTTAGAAAGTATATCACTATTATTAGCAATAGGTAACATAAATTACCTATTGCTAACATTATTATGTCAATTATTAAGATTTTACTTGTAAGTTAAGAAGTTAAGCGCAAAAAGTAGAGAAGCAGTTTTAAGACATCCAGATAAGGATAAGATAACAAAGGGGCCTCTAGCCCCTTATTAGAATACTTACTATAAGCCTCTTGCAATCTCTCTTATAAGATTTACAGGATTATCACCTGAAAGACTTATAGAATTTAAAACGGAGTTATAACGGGTAACATAAAGAACCATCTTTTTGTTACTGTCAAACACCAGATGAATATCACCGTTAGTGGCGGTTTTAACTACATCATCAAGTTTTTCAAAGATCTTTTTAAACTCACTGTGATTAAAAAAATCAGCATCATGCCCTGCACTGTTTAAAGCTCCGCTATCCATGAGCTTAATCTCCTAAAACTTAATATGAGAGTTATTGACTCAAAAGTATGTGAAAGCAGTTAAAAGCTTCACAAATTTTTTTAAATTATAGCAAATTCAACAAACTAGTCAGTAATATTTAACTTAAGTTTACGCCAAAGACACAAAAATATCAGTTAATTTTTTTAAACGAAAAAAGATTATCAGCACTTTTACTACTGATCTGATAGCTTTTTCCAGGTAACCTCATTTCGAACATACAAAGGCAGCGCGTCCATAGGATCGCAGACATTATTCTCTGAAAACAGAGCTATCCCCTTTTTTAGCATATACTTTGCATCAGGATAGAATACTGCAGTTTTAAAATCAGGATTAAGACCGTTATTATTCAAAATTGCTGCACCTGTTCCGCATAATACAGCTTCAGCATCCTTTAGATTATCTCTTACAACCTTTACTGCATCTTCAGGTTTTAAAACCATTTCATCAGTAACTTTTAAAAGATCACCTGATTCGTTTTTATATACACAAAGGTAAACCTCCCCCATTCTTGCATCAATCGCTGACACAAAATAAGGAGCGTCCTTATTATTTTCAAAAGCTTCATATGCCATTGCCTCTAGAGAGGTAACGGTTGCAATCTTGAGATCAAGGGCAAGAGCAAGTCCCTGGGCAGATGATGTGGCAATTCTGACACCAGTAAAAGATCCTGGACCTATGCCTAACACAATCCCATCTAAGTCTTTTTTATCAAGGGATGCTTCTTTTAAAAGTGAATCAATCATTGGCAAGATCATTTCAGCATGTTTCTGTGGTGCACATAATGATCTGTTAAAGATATTTCCGTCTTTATATACAGCAGCTGAAATATTCTCAGTTGCAGTATCAAGTGCCAATAGATTCATAAAACCTCTAAAAATTAAAAAGAATAAAACACTTACAACAAGGCCCCGCAACTGCGAGGCCCTATGTTACTTATTAAAAGATATTAGATATCTTTGTCTAAGCAGTTTAATGAGCCTAAGCGCTCAAAGGCTTCCTGCATACGCTCAACCATTGATTCCTGACCCTTGCGTAACCATACACGTGGATCATAGAACTTCTTGTTTGGAACGTCTGGATCAGTACCGTCACCTAACTGGCCCTGCAGACGGTTCTCGTTAGCCTTGTAGAACTGAAGAATACCGTTCCAGGTTGCCCACTGAGTATCGGTATCGATGTTCATCTTAATTACACCGTATGATACTGAATCACGAATTTCCTGCTCAGTTGAACCTGAACCGCCGTGGAATACGAGGTTTAAAGGCTTCTCGTCAGCTAAACCGAACTTCTCCTTAACGTACTGCTGTGAATCACGGAGAATGGTTGGCTTCAGTTTAACATTACCTGGCTTGTAAACACCGTGTACGTTACCGAATGAAGCAGCAATGGTGAAGTTTGGAGAAATCTTAGAAAGCTGCTCATAAGCATATGCAACGTCTTCTGGCTGGGTGTACAGAGCTGACTCGTCCTTGTCTGAGTTGTCAACGCCGTCTTCCTCACCACCGGTGCAGCCTAACTCGAGCTCTAAGGTCATGCCAATCTTAGACATACGCTCTAAGTACTTGCAGCATAACTCAACGTTGTCCTTTAAGGTTTCCTCTGAAAGGTCGATCATGTGTGATGAGAATAATGGCTCACCGTGCTCAGCATAGTACTTCTCACCAGCATCTAACAGACCGTCGATCCATGGAAGGAGTTTCTTAGCGCAGTGGTCAGTGTGAACAACAACAGGAATACCGTAATCTTTTGCGATGTTACGTGCATGAAGAGCACCTGAAATAGCACCCTTGATAGCAGCATACTGTGGAACGTCTGACTTTAAGCCCTTACCAGCGATGAACTGTGCACCGCCGTTTGAGAACTGTACCATTACTGGAGAGTGTGCCTTTGCACCAGACTCGATCACAGCATTGATAGAATCAGTACCAACGCAGTTTACTGAAGGGAAAGCAAAACCACCCTTGCGAGCTAATGCGAATAACTTCTGTAAATTCTCACCAGCTACAACACCTGGCTTTACTACGTCTAAAATCTTAGTCATAAGATTATTTACCTGTATATTGAAAAAAATGAAAGGAAACTGTAACTAAATGCCAGCAATAAGCTGGCATTCATATAAAGAGATTATTCAGCAGCTCTCTTCTCGAGGATTTCAACTGCTGGAAGCTTCTTGCCTTCTACAAACTCTAAGAAAGCACCACCACCGGTTGAGATGTAAGAGATCTTGTCAGTAACGCCAAACTTCTGAATTGCGTTGATGGTATCACCACCACCAGCTACTGAGAAAGCGCCTGAGGTAGCAATAGCGTCAGACATTGACTTGGTGCCAGAAGCGAACTGATCAAACTCGAATACACCAACTGGGCCATTCCATAAAATGGTCTTGGCATTCTTTAAAACTTCGTTGATGTTAGCCATTGACTTAGGACCTAAGTCGAAGATCATGTCGTCATCAGCAACGTCTTTGAGATCCTTGGTAACAGCTGGGGTCTTCTCGTCGAATTCCTTGCCAACTACTACGTCAACGAACTCTGGGATCTGAGTCTTTGAAGCGATTTCCTTGGCATCGCCAACGAGCTCGTCTTCGCATAATGACTTACCAACATTGTTGCCTGCAGCCTTGATGAAGGTATTAGCAATACCACCACCAACAATCAGCTGGTCACAAACCTTCAGGAGGCTGTTTAAAACGGTCAGCTTGGTTGAAACCTTTGAACCGCCAACGATAGCAACCATTGGACGTGCTGGGTTATCCATAACCTTGCCTAAAGCATCAAGCTCAGCAGCTAACAGAGGACCTGCGCATGCAACCGGAGCAAACTGTGCTACACCGTAGGTAGTAGCCTGTGCACGGTGAGCAGTACCAAAAGCGTCCATTACGAATACGTCGCATAATGCAGCGTATTTCTTTGACAGCTCTTCAACGTTCTTCTTCTCACCCTTGTTGAAACGGCAGTTCTCAAGAACAACTAACTCGCCTTCTTTAACGTCAACGCCGTCTAAGTAATCTTTCTCTAAACGAACAGCAACACCAGGAAGCTTAGTTGAGATGTAATCTGCAACAGGCTTAAGTGAGAATTCCTCAGCATATACGCCCTCTTCTGGACGGCCTAAGTGAGAGATAACCATTACCTTTGCGCCCTTCTCGAGAGCTAATTTGATGGTTGGTAATGTAGCCATGATACGCTTGTCTGATGCAACCTTACCATCTTTTAAAGGTACGTTTAAATCAGCACGGATAAGAACACGCTTGCCCTTTAAATCAAGGTCGGCCATCTTTAAAACTGCCATAGTTCGTTTATTCCTCTATAAAATCGTCTTTGTTAGACAGAAAATTAACTTTTAACGTTTCTCAATTTTAGCACAAGTTAATATTTTTTCAATTTTAATGCACTTTTTTTGGCAATGTCTGTTCACTTAGTTTCAGTGGTAACAAACAAAACAAAACTTAACCTAAAAAAAATTTGCAAGGCAAAATTTTAAAAACAAAATATAAAGCCCCAAAATCTTAAAGATCTCAGGGCTTTAGTGCTGCAGTATACTGCAGCAAACATCAGGAGAAATTACTTAATTACCTTTTTAGCAGCAGCTACAACGTTTTCAACGGTAAAACCATACTCCTTGAAAAGTAATGCTGCAGGAGCTGATGCACCATAGTGGTCAAGACATACAGTAGTACCATCTAAACCAACATACTTGTACCAGGTTGCAGAGCATGCAGCTTCAACTGCAACACGGGCACGGACTGATTTTGGAAGAACAGACTCTTTGTACTGCTCATCCTGTCTGTCAAATACATCAGTGCTTGGCATTGAAACAACACGTGCCTTCTTGCCTTCTTTTGCCAGCTCTTCTGCAGCATGGTAAGCAAGAGCAACTTCTGAACCTGTAGCCATCAAAATAACATCAGGGGTACCATCACAATCCTTTAAGATGTAACCGCCCTTTGAGATGTTAGCTAGCTGCTCAGCATTACGTGGCATCTGCTCTAAGTTCTGACGTGAGAGAATAATGGCACTTGGACCGTCTAAACGTTCAATCATGGAAGTCCAGGCTGCTCCAGTTTCAACCATATCACATGGACGCCACTCATCGAAGTTTGGCATCAGACGCATGGTTGCAGTCTGCTCGATTGGCTCATGGGTTGGACCATCTTCACCAACACCAATTGAATCGTGTGTGAATACATATAATGTTGGGATCTTCATTAAAGCTGACATACGTAAAGCATTCTTAGCGTAGTCAGAGAAAATGAGGAAAGTACCGCCGTATGGACGGAAACCACCATGCAGGAGCATACCGTTCATGGCAGCGCACATTGCAAACTCACGAACACCCCAGTGGATATAGTTACCGTTTAACTGACCTGGAAGAACTTCCTTTGATTCCTTGTTCATAGTCAGATTTGATGGAGCAAGATCAGCTGAACCGCCAACAAGCTCTGGCATAATTGAGCCAAAGAAATCAAGAGCTAACTGGCCTGCCTTACGGGTTGCAATCTTTGGATCAGGATTGTTCTGAAGTGACTCAACCCACTTCTGAGACTTAGCCTTGAAATCAACAGGAAGCTTACCTTCGATACGACGGGTAAACTCTTCGGCAAGTTCTGGATACTGAGTCTTATACTTTGCAAACAGCTCGTTCCACTCTTTTTCAAGCTTGGCACCAGCCTCAGTTGCATCCCACTGTTTTCTTATATCTTCAGGAACTTCAAATGGACCATACTTCCAGCCTAAAGCTTCTTTGGTTGCCTTGATTTCATCATCACCTAAAGGAGCACCATGTGATGCTGCAGTACCAGCCTTCTTTGGAGAGCCAAAACCAATAGTTGTAGGACAGATAATAAGTGATGGGTGATCTAAATCAGCCTTTGCAAGTTCAATTGCAGCACGTACCTGAGCACCGTCATTACCGTTTTTAACTTCAATTACCTGCCAGCCGTAGCCTTCAAAACGCTTTTTGGTATCATCAGCAAACCAGCCCTTTACAGAGCCGTCAATTGAAATACCGTTTGAATCATATAAAGCAATAAGCTTGCCTAAACCTAGAGTACCAGCAAGTGAGCAAGCCTCATGAGAAATACCTTCCATGAGACAGCCATCACCCATGAACACATAAGTGTAATGGTCAACAATATCAAAACCGTCACGGTTGAATTCCTCTGAGAGCATACGCTCAGCCATGGCCATACCGACAGCGTTGCCGATACCCATGCCCAGAGGACCAGTTGTAGTCTCAACACCTGGAACATCACCATACTCAGGATGGCCTGGGGTCTTTGAACCAAACTGACGGAAGTTTTTAAGATCGTCCAATGAGAGGTCATATCCAGTCAGATGCAGCAGAGAATAGATAAGCATTGAAGCATGACCATTTGAAAGAATAAAACGGTCACGGTTGGCAAACTTAGGATTCTTTGGATTGTGATGTAAAAAACCACGCCACAGAGCCTCAGCCATGTCAGCCATGCCCATTGGGGCACCAGGGTGACCAGAATTGGCCTTCTGAACACCATCCATACTTAAGGCACGCAATGCATTTGCAAGCATTCTGTACTCAGACATAATTTCTCCTGAAAATTAAACTAGAAATCCTGTTCCCTGAAAATCAATTTTCCGTTTTTTACTTCAATTGATGTTCTAAGGGTTCCCTTGTATCTTGATAATCTGTTCTCACCAAGATCAGAAATAAACTCAAAACCTTTCTCGTTCATATGGTCAAAACTGACCTTGAAGTTGCCGTTGCTTGAATTAAGAGCGTTAACCACACCTTTATCATTTGCATCCAAAGACAGTCTTCCGTTTGCATTTAGCCTGTAAAGTATCTTGCCTTCAGGTGAATCGATATTGGCATTGTAATCTAAAGTGTTAACATCAATATTTACAAGCTTGTATCTTGTAACAGCATTTAAAATCTTTGGATTTAATACTGCCTCAGACCATGTATAACCTAGTTCACTTATCTTTTGTGAATTAAAAATTCCCAATTTTGCTTTAATAATGGCAGAACCAAAATTAGTACTTAAAATACCATTTAAGTTAACTGAGAAATCTCCTTTTTCATTCAATGATGAAGGATTAAGTTTAAAATCAATCATCTTGAAATGGCTTAGGATATCTCCGCCTATATTAAGACCGTTTGCATATACATGCGCACGACCTGGGATCTCGAATTCTTCGCCCTTGTTGTAGCATGAGCTATAGTACAGATAGTCTGCAGACACTCCTGGAAGATACACGTTGTTTGCCTCAACTACTGTCTCAGTAAATCCCGATGCATCAACAGTATATAAAAATGTCAGCGCAAGCTTTTTAAAGGAGTCCCCCTTTAAAGGTACAGCTCCACTTCCTGTTATCGCCTCAGAGTACTCACCTTTTAAGTTAAATATGAACTTTGCTGAAGGATAAAGCAGTCTGATATCGACGGATGCCGTCTGCTTATAGGCATCCTTTTTCATAAGCTCACTTTCAACTAAAAGATCTTTTACAAGGCCTTTTAGGTCAAAATCAGCATGTACACTTAAAAATCTGCAGTATACCTTAACCGGTATGGTGTAGAAACGATCAGAATCCTCAAAGCTTACTTTGACAAAACCATTCTGACGGTTCCATTTTGATGACTGCATTTCATAGGTCAGATGGGGGTTATCAATAAAAACCTTGGAACTGTATTTGCTCTCCACAAACTCATTCATACTGTTGACAAAATTATGCATACTGTTATCTACAACAAAAGTAGACAACATGACACCTCCAAGGTATAAACCTACCCCAAGAAGAATAAAGCCGACAATACAAATAAGATGTCTGAACATCAGATACCTGTAACTCCATTATTGCAGGTGAATTTTACAGTCTAACGTCATTAAAGTCTATGAATTTAATGATTTATGAACTCTAAAAGGTGCAGCAAAGCTGCACCTTTCCATTTCAAAGTTAACCAAAGACTTTCTTGTAGTCTGCCTGGAATTTTACAATTCCTTGCTCAGTTAAAGGATGAGCAATCATCTGGGTGATGACCTTGTATGGAACTGTTGCAATATCAGCACCAGCAAGAGCACACTGGGTTACATGCACAGGATGACGGACGGATGCGCAGATGATCTGTGACTCTATACCGTTAATTGAGAACATGTCTGAAATTGTTCTGATAAGGTCAAGACCATCTTGTGAGATATCATCTAAACGGCCGATGAATGGAGATACATAGGTGGCACCTGCACGTGCTGCAAGAAGAGCCTGATTAGCAGAGAAGATTAATGTAACATTGGTCTTGATGCCTTCTTTTTTGCACTGATGGCATGCCATAAGACCAGCCTCTGTCATAGGAAGCTTTACTACCATGTTCTTGTGAATGGCAGCAATCTCGCGAGCCTCATTCATCATACCTTCAAAATCTAAAGTGGTAGGTTTAACTTCACCTGAAATTGGACCATCAACAATAGATGCAATCTCTTTTACGGTTTCTTTAAAATCGTGCCCCTCTTTGGCAATTAACGAAGGATTGGTGGTAACACCACAAATAACACCTAAAGCATTAGCCTTACGAATATCTTCTACATTGGCTGTATCAAGGAAGAAACGCATAATATCTCCTAAGAAAATAAAACTAATAACCTGATCTGTCTTTGATTATAAGACAAAGTCTAACGCAAACGTTTGCGTTTTTTAAATATTGTGACATGTTTCTAGTTATAAATTTTAGTTCGTTTGTTTTATAAGGATTTTTATTATTGAAAAAGTTGATATTTCCGCCCTCATAACTCATAAAAATCGCAAAAATTGCGATACAAATGCAATTAACTGCAAATATTGATGTTCAGACCTTCGCTTCCAGAATATCTACTACCAATTATTTATCAATCAAGGAAAAGATTGATTTTCCTGAGTGTAAGAGAAAGATAAAAATCATTTTCTTCCTCAGTTCTTATAAAAAATACGAGTTCCTGCATTTGAACCACAATATTAATCCCATTATTTTTTAAAATATTAATCCCAATAATATTCACATTAAATCCCTTTTAAATCCAATAGTTATATAACTTATAAAAATTTTAACTTATAAATTACTTCACAATTCCAATTTATCAAGTATACTTAGTAGCAACGACACATTATTTTTTGTAATTGGGGACTATGTATGTCAAGATTATTTACCTCAGAATCAGTTTCAGAAGGACATCCAGATAAAGTCTGCGATCAGATCTCTGATGCAATCCTAGATGCCATATTAAAAGAAGACAAAACAGCCCACGTTGCTTGCGAAACCTTAGTCAAAACAGGTCTTATCATTATCGCAGGTGAAGTTACCACAACTGCCAACGTTGACTTTGAAGCTATTGCAAGAAAAACTGTATGTGATATCGGTTACGACAATTCTGATGTTGGTTTTGACGGTCACTATTGTGCTTTCTTAAATGGTCTTGGCAAGCAGTCTCCTGATATCAATCAGGGTGTAAGCCGCTCTCTCCCTGAAGATCAGGGTGCAGGTGATCAGGGACTGATGTTCGGTTATGCAATCAACGAAACCGAGCATTTAATGCCTGCTGCTATTACCTATGCTCATGAACTTGTTAAAAAACAGGCTACCTTACGTCGTAACGGAACCATCTCTTGGTTAAGACCTGATGCAAAAAGCCAGGTAACCATGGCTTACAATGATGACGGTTCTATTGATTATGTTGATACCATCGTTCTTTCTACTCAGCACTCCCCTGATGTTACCCAAGAAACCGTTCATGAGGCTGTTTACGAGGAAATCATTAAAAAGGTTATTCCAGCAAAATACCTCAAAAAAGAGACCAAGATCTTTATCAATCCAACAGGTCGTTTTGTAATCGGTGGTCCAGTAGGTGATGCTGGCCTTACAGGTCGTAAGATCATCGTTGATACATACGGTGGTGCAGCAAGACATGGTGGCGGTGCATTCTCTGGAAAGGATCCTTCAAAGGTTGACCGTTCTGCAGCCTATGCTGCACGTTATGTTGCTAAAAACATTGTTGCAGCAGGTCTTGCCAAGAAAGCTGAGGTTCAGGTTTCATACGCAATCGGCGTAGCAAAGCCTGTGTCAGTATCAGTAAACACCTTCGGAACCGGTGTGATTGATGACAACAGAATCGCTCAGATTGTTCCTGAGGTATTTGACTTAAGACCTTATGGTTTAATAAGAGAACTTGATCTGCTCCGTCCTATTTATCAGAGAACAGCATCTTATGGACACTTCGGACGCCCAAGCTTCTCATGGGAACAGACCAACAAGATTGATGCATTAAAACAGGCTGCTGGGATATAACAGCTCTGTAAAATAATCAGAAAATACAAAATCCCGTTAACATTTTTTTTGCTGACGGGATTTTTTGCAGTGAAAATATCACTAGAGAAAACAGAGCTGATTATTTAAGCTTTTTCACTTCAATATAGCAGGCTTTCTTATAGAAGCTGATGCCATAGCAATACACTGAATCTATTGTCTCAGATAGCAGGAAATTCTCAGCATAGTTCTTATCTTCAATCTGCTTTATAGCCTGCAGTGCTGTTTCCTTCATATTTCTGTCATTTTCAGATACTTTAAGTTCAATGATTACAGCAGTATCTTCTTCAGCGTTTTTAAATACGATATCAGCGTATCCATCACCTGATTCACTGTTTGAGTGATAATCACTTATATAATCAGAGCAGTTTGTGAATACTCC
>JBJEWY010000108.1:0-21705 GCA_051885305.1 Succinivibrio sp.
ACGTAAGCCTGATGATAAACGCTTATAGGTTGTATCAAGAGAAGTAGTAGCCTTGCTTAACTGACGATTTGAATTTAACGAAGTAACGTTAGTGTTTACATAAATTGCCATTTTGTGTTCCTCCTGCGGAGCCATTCATTAGGGCTTTCCTGCCCGGTTACACTCTTAACGGCAATTTGGAAAAAACTTGACCTGTTTTTTCATAATTTTGTTTAACTTACGGTTATATCGAATATTATTTCTATAATTTTGTGCTAATTCTATGTCTGTATCATGCTTAATTTTTTTTCTGAAACTGTATTTTTGTGCTCAGATTAAAAAAATATTGGTTGATTGTTACCATACAGGTAAGGTTAAACAGTCTTTTTATCCGTAACGTTGTCAATAAGTATCGAGTAGATCGCAAAAAGCGTTACAGTCTATGTAATTAGAGTGGTTTTAAGACTAGAATAAAGCAGTGTATTGATCCTAAATTTAGTAGCATTGTGGAGGAGCTAATGGAAACAGCTCGTGATGTCGTCAGACAGACTATGGCTTTAGTGTTGGCCGGTGGCCGTGGCAGCAGATTAAAGGCTTTAACAGATACAAGAGCAAAACCATCAGTGTATTTTGGTGGTAAATTCAGAATTATTGATTTTGCTTTGTCCAATTGCGTAAATTCCGGTATTAAAGGAATTGGCGTGGTTACACAGTATAAATCACACAGCCTTTTACGTCATCTTCAGGCTGGCTGGTCTTTCTTCCGCAATCAGATGAATGAATACATAGACTTCCTTCCTGCATCTCAGCGTCTAGATGAGGAGCACTGGTATCAGGGTACAGCGGATGCTATTTTCCAAAACGTGGATATCATTAAGGATCATAAGCCAAAGTATGTGCTAATTTTAGCAGGTGACCACATCTATAAGATGGATTATGCTGCCATGATCATGGATCATATCAAGATGGGCAGTCCTCTTACTGTTGCCTGTATTCCTGTGCCAAAGGATCAGGCTAAGGGCTTTGGTGTAATGAACGTTGATGCTGACGGTCTTGTTACTGACTTCGTTGAAAAACCACAGGATCCTCCAACCATGCCAAATAACCCATATATGAGCCTTGCCTCAATGGGTATTTATGTTTTCGATGCTGAATTCCTGTACGATGTTCTGCAGCGAGATGCTCAGACAAAAGGATCTCACCGTGATTTTGGTATGGATATTATCCCTGCTCTTGTTCAGCAGCGCCTTGTTCATGCTCATGACTTTACCAAGTCATGCATCCGCAACAGAGGTAACAAGGATATCGTATACTGGAGAGACGTAGGAACAGTTGATGCTTATTGGGAGGCAAACATGGATATTGCTTCTATTGAGCCACAGCTTGACGTTTATGACTTTAACTGGCCGATCTGGACCAATCAGATTCAGCTTCCTCCTGCAAAGATGGTACAGGATATTTCAGGATCATCTTCAATTTTAAGAAACTCAGTGGCATCAGCAGGCTGTATCATCTCAGGTTCTTCAATTAACCATACTCTGCTGTTCAATTCTTGTAGAGTTCATTCTAACTGCTTCCTGTCAGAATCTGTTATCATGCCATTCTGTATCATCCACAGAGCATGCCGTTTAACCAAGGTCGTAATGGATCGCGGTTGTGAGATCCCTCGTGGTATGATCATTGGTGAGGATGCTGAGGCCGATTCAAGACGTTTTTACAGATCAGAAGGTGGCGTAACCCTTGTAACAAGAGCAATGCTTGCAAGACTGAGACAGACTGAGCCAGAGCTGTTTGAAAATTTTGATAGTTATAAGGCTCCTGTAGCAATGCCATCATACTAATAAAGGTATAGATGAAAATAGAGGATATTTCCGATCGCCTCTTCTGTGCCAAGCGCATGAGAGGCGAGCATTTAGAAGAGAGGCAGTGTCTGTCATTTCTGGCGGATCCTGCCCTTTATTCTTTTGGGTGTGAACAGGATCGTCTTAAAGTGTCTGTATGTGCTCCTGTAAGAAGACTGCAGCAGAAGACCCAGGTGTTTCCTCTAGATGTAAAGGCAGCATCAAGGAATAGGCTCACTCATTCCATGGAGGTGCAGGAATATACAAGGCTTATAAGTTTCGGGATCTTTTCAAAAATCAAATCTCCACTGCTGACAGAAATAACTAAGCCTTTTCTATCCTGTCTCCATACCGCAGCTCTTCTTCATGATGTTGGAAATCCTCCTTTTGGACACTTTGGTGAATCTCTGATCCGCTCATGGGTTAAAAGTATGGTAGAAAACCGCCATATCAGCAGTGAAATATCTCTTCCTGAAAAAGAAGATCTTTTAACCTTCAATGGCAATGCTCAGGGATTAAGGCTGATTCATTCTATTCAGGATTTGAATCTGACGTTGGGACAGTATGCTGCAATGATTAAGGTTCCATACACCATTAAAGAACTTTTAATGGGTAAGGGAAAGGGATCTTCTGCTAACGGCATTCACTCTGACTACTACTCATGGTCATATTCAAATGCAGGTGTGTTCTTATCTGAAAAGCCTCTTTTAGAAGCCATAAGAGAAGAATTAAGGCGCGATACAAGACATCCTTTTGCTACTATCATTGAGTATTCTGATGATTTAGCTTATGTTCTTGCTGATTTAGAAGATGCCTATGATCGCGGACTTATTAACCGCTACACCATACAGCATCTGTGCTCAAAGATAAATGATTATCCAGAGCTTGAAGAGATGGCAGAATACCTTGATGAAAAAAAGATAGAAGAGATGTTCAGACATGGAAAATCTGTAGCGCTGTTCTATCTTAGAGATGTAATCTCCTATTTTGTAATCAGGGACTTAAGTCAGAGTATTGCAGATAATTTTGAATACTGGCTTGAAACTGGCGAGGCTGATTTTTCAAATGGTGAGTATCCTGGCATCACTGTTTTGAAGATGCTTAAAGATTTTGAATTCAAAACAGTATACAATCATTTCGAGGTTCAGACGCTTGATCTGTCAGGTGCAAGCTATATTGAAGGCCTTTTCAGCCGTTATCAGAAGATCCTGTTTGAAAAGACTGATAATTTTTGTCAGGAACTAACCGCCACAGGTGGTGATTCCTACTGTATGAGAATTGCATCGAGAATATCCCGTCGTCATAAAGAGTACTTCCTCAAGTCTCTCAAAGAGGGAACTCTGTCTGAAATGTATCTGAGGATCAGAATGATCGTAGATTATATTTCTGGTATGACGGATACATTTGCTGAGTCAGAGTTCAAAGTATTCAACGGTATCAGGTAACAGTACACAAACAAGATTAGTTTTTTTTGATAAAATAGTGCCAGAATAATATTCTGGGTACTAGAAAAAAATGCAGACAGAAAAAGAAAACAAGATTAGCGAATTAACTTCAGATGATTCATCGTTTGATGATATAAGACCTTGTCGTGACGATGAGGTTCAATCTGAGCTTAAACGTATCATCGATGATGATATGGTAATTAGTAGCATCCTAAAATTCCGTTACCCAATCTGGTACAAAAAGCTTTCATTTATCTTAAAGCCTTTTGTAAAGATGTATTTAAGAAAGAAGATTGGCAACATTAGAACCATTAAAGACTTCCAGATGCTTGTTGCAGATTTTGTCGACAACATGATTAAAACCACAACTGATGGTCTAGAGCTTGTAGGTTTTGATAAGCTTGAAAAGGATAAGGGCTATCTGTTTATTTCAAATCATCGTGATATTTCACTTGATCCTGCCTTTATTGATATTGCTCTTTACCATTCAGGAATTGATACCGTGCGTATCGCCATTGGTGATAATCTTCTGAGAATGCCTGCAGCAACCTCTCTTATGAGGCTGAACAAGAGTTTCATTGTCAAGAGATCAATTGAGTCTCCAAGGGAGAAATTAAAGGCTTTAGGTCATCTATCCTCATACATTGGTCTTTCTGTTGAGGAAGGTCATTCTGTCTGGATTGCCGAGCGAGAGGGCAGAGCCAAAGATGGTAATGACAGAGCAGAGCCTGCGGTTTTAAAGATGATTGGTCTTTACGGCAGACAGAAGAAAATGGATTTTGACGCTTATATGCAGAGCCTCAATATTGTTCCTGTCTCAATTACCTATGAGTTCAACCCAAATGACAAGCAGATGGCAAAAGAACTCTATGAAACTGAGAAAACAGGCTCTTATGCCAAAGATAAGTTTGAGGATATTGAAAACATTGCCCGCGGTATCCGCGGATACAAGGGGCGAGTGAAACTTGTGGCTGGAGAACCAATCAAGGCAGGATTTAAAACTGCTGAAGAACTCGCTGCAATTATCGATAAGTTTATATGGTCTAATTACGAATTATATCCATCTGCACTTGTAAGTGCAGGAATGGATGATAAAGTAACTACAGCAGATAAAGAGAAATATTTGAATCGTCTTAATTCTTATGAAGAGGAGCTTCGTGACCGAATAAAGGCCATGTACGCTGCTCCCGTGAAAAACAAGGAACAGACAAATGTTTAATCTGCTTATGAATTCAGACGGCAGGGTAAGTTATTTCAGGCTGACCTGTCTGTGTGTTGCTTTAGGATGCTTTGTATGCGGCTGCGTAATGGACAAAAGTGAAACCAGCACTGTAAGTGCTGATGACATCAATGATAAGTCTCCTGTGACTGCAAGTGTTCAGTCAGAGGAGATGGAAGCAGAAACTGCAGTCGATGATATTCATCAGCTTAGAAAAACA
Source organism: Succinivibrio sp. (assembly GCA_051885305.1). Lineage (GTDB taxonomy): Bacteria > Pseudomonadota > Gammaproteobacteria > Enterobacterales > Succinivibrionaceae > Succinivibrio. The sequence continues at coordinate 4,705 of JBJEWY010000108.1, forward strand.
GCCCTGAAGGAATTTATTGAAAACAATGAGTATCTTCAGACCTGCGGTGCAATTGATCACAGCTTTGAAAACTGCTCTCTTAGCCTTTCACAGTCTTTAGAGCCATACTATAAACTAAAACTTGATGCCTCAATAGACGGATACATGCTGGTTCTTGAGGCAAAATCGGAAAATAAGGATACCTGCCGAGTATTTGAAGCTGACAGTAATGGTGAACTGTACGGATACGATCAGGATGGTAAACGAGATCCTGCTTGTACCATGGCTGGCTCAACTTCCACCCGTCAGTTTAAAATCATCCGTGACACCGACGCTGCCAGAGGCCAGAGTGCTCCTTCAGGATTATCTCCTCTGGTTCAGGATCTGTCTTTACGCAAATAAACAGTGTAAAATGCCTCTTCAAAGTTGAGGAACCGAATTTATGAATATTACAAAAGATACTGTCGTAACCTTAAGTTATACCGTAACTGAAACCACTGGTCAGGTAGTGGGCCGAACCGAGCCAAATCAGCCTGTTACCGCTCTGATTGGACATGGTTTTCTGATTAAAGGTCTAGAGAAAGCCTTAGAGGGACATAAAAAGGGAGATGAGTTTGGTATTACTCTGACCCCTGAGGAGTCATACGGTCAGATTGACAAGAATCTGATTCAGGTTATTGACAGAAGCATGTTCGGTGATTTCAAACTTGAAGTCGGTAACGTGTTTGAAGCTGACTCAAATCAGGGACCAGTTGCTGTTGTTGTAAAGGAAATTACAGATACAACTGTGACTGTAGATGGCAATCATCCGCTTGCTGGCAAGACTTTAAACTTCCTGATTGTGATTGAAGATGTAAGAGAAGCAACAGAAGAAGAGATTAAACATGGTCACGCCCATGTAAATGGTCACTGTCCATCACATGAGCATGAGCACGGTCACTGCTGCTGCCATCACCATCACGATCATGACGAAGGTGAAGATCATAAATGCTGTGACAAACATCATCACGAGGATGGTGAAGAGCATAAATGCTGCGGCAAACATCATCACGAGGATGGTGAAGAGCATAAATGTTGCGGAAAACACCATCATCACGATGATGAAGATGGTCACAAGTGCTGTGGCAAACATCATCACGCAGAATAATCAGTCTTGAGAAAAGAGGCTCCCGTGATGGAGCCTTTGTTGTATATATAGGATCATTATGAAATTTATCATTCGCCTTTTTCCAGAGATCTCAATCAAGAGTAAACCTGTCAGAAACCGACTTATAAGACTTGTAAGACAGAACCTTGTGAATGTCTGCAGACATCATGGTATTGCAGTCAATGCATTTGCCCAATGGGATAAGGTTGTAGCCGTATTTGGTAATGATGAAAAAGCGGTGACAAGGGAGCAGGCAATTGCAGAGTTGTCTAATATTCCTGGAATTCACTCATTTATGGAAGTGAATGAATATCCGTTTACAACCTTAGACGATCTTTTTGAATCAATTAAGGATGCTGTAGGACCTCTTATTACTGATCATACTTTTGCTGTCAGAATCAAACGAAAAGGCGAGCATGAATTCAACTCTCAGCAGGCTGAACGTGTAATTGGTGGCAAATTCAAATCAGCATTCCCAAATAAAGGTGTATGCCTAGATGATCCTGAAGTTCTGGTTCACATTGACATTGAGCATCAGACAGCATTTCTGTCAGGAGAGAAACATCAGGGGCTTGGAGGTTATCCTATAGGCTCGCAAGGTGATGTTTTCTCACTGATCTCAGGTGGTTTTGACAGTGGCGTTTCAACCTATGATGTGATGCATCGCGGCTGCAGAGTAAATTTTCTGTTCTTCAACATGGGGGGTACAGCTCATGAGATTGGTGTGAAGCTGGAGAGCTATTACCTCTGGAACCGTTTTGCCTCATCTCATAGAGTAAAGTTTGTCACTATTCCGTTTGAGGAAATTGTAGGTCAGATTTTAGAGCGTACTCATCATGGTGTACGTGGTGTGATTTTAAAACGCATGATGATGAGAGTTGGCTCTCTTGTTGCCAAAAAGTTTGATGCAGAAGCACTTGTAACCGGTGAAGCATTAGGGCAGGTATCATCCCAGACTTTAAGAAACCTGACTCATATTGATAATGCCTGTGATGTGTTGCTTTTAAGACCTCTTGTGACCTGTGACAAGCAGGATATTATTGACCGATCAAGAAAGATTGGCACAGTAGGTTACGCTGAAAGCATGCCAGAGTACTGCGGTGTGATTTCAGATCATCCAAATGTCTGTCCGACAGCTGATTTTGTTGAAACCGAAGAAGCAAAGATGGATGCAGATCTGGTTCAAAGAGCAGTTGATAACATGAGAGTAGTTGATATTCTCAATGTTCCTCATGATACTGAGCTCCTTAAGACTGAAGTTGAAATTGTCCCAGAGCTTGCTAAAAATGATGTGGTTTTAGATGTAAGAGCTCCTGACGATGTAGAAAAGAGTCCTTTGACAGATCTTGAGAATGAGGTAATTACCTTGCCGTTTTATAAAACTGCCTCTGAGTTTGGTAACCTTGATCCTCTTAAAACCTATGCTTTATACTGCGATCAGGGCGTGATGAGTACCATGCAGGCAAAGCAGTTAAAAGAGCTTGGACATCATAACGTCAAGGTATGGCGTCCTGGGTATACAGGTGAAGGCGCAAGCTGCAGGATCCCAAAACGTAACTAAACTTGTCCAAGTTTTTTAAGATATTCGTTGCAGCTTCACTTAAAGTTATACAGAAAGCTCTTTTGCAATATCTGTGCGCGATGCTCTGATAGCTGGATACAGTGAGGCTGCAATACTCATTAAAATGGCGCAGCCTGTAACAATAAGCACATCCATAAGCTCAAGTTCTGACGGAACGTAATTTACAAAATACAGATCTGCATTTAAAAGCTCTATGCCAAACCAGTTTTTGAAATTTGCAGTCACATAAGGTGTTGTAAGAGAAAGCACAACTCCTGCAACAGTACCTATGATGCAGCCTTTGACTGCATTCAAAATTCCCATAAGCGTAAACGTTCTGATAATAAAAGCCTTAGAACAGCCGACTGTCATGAGAATTGCAATTTCTCTTTTTTTCTCGCTCACCGCCATTATAAGATTGGAGATGATATTAAAGCAGGCAACAGCGATGATAAGTATCATGGCAAGATACATTATCTGTCTTATCATGTTGATGTCACTGTAAAGCTTGCCGTGACTGTCAATCCAGGTTTTTATATCAACGTATTCTGGCAGAGATGTGCTACTGCGGTACATGATATTCTGTACATTCAGCATGTCATCCATGTGAACATGAATAGTATTTGGAGCTCTTAGTTTTGCAAGATCCAACGCGCCTTTGAGATCAATAAAGGCAAAGTTCAGATCAAGCTGGCCACCTGTTTTAAAAAATCCTTTTACTGTAAAGGTCTTGTTTATCATGCCTGCAAGGGATTGAGATGTTGATGTGGCTGGGGTTAAAAATACCTGTATTTCATCTCCTTTTTTTACTCCTAGTCGGTCTGCCATGCTGTAGCCAAGGATGATGCCGTTAGGATCATCTCTTATCACGCTTGCAGGTACATCCATGAACCTATCAAAGGCTATTACCTTTTTTTCTTCATCTGGATCAAACCCCATGAGCACAGATGGCATGAACTGACTGTTCTCACAGATTGCAACGTTCATGGTTACAACTTTTGATACTGAGGAAATGTTTTGATTATCAAGAAGTGCTTTTGCAACCTTGTCTACATCAGTAAATCCCATGTTATCAACTGAGGTTACAGTAGCTGAAGGAATTAAAGATAACACACGGTTCTTTAATTCAGCTTCAAAACCGTTCATTGCTGAAAGTCCAATAATGATGGCTCCGACACCCATGGCGATACCACCAGTTGAAGCTATGGATATAAGTTTTGCAAGTGGTCCGTAGCGCTTTGACTTTAAAAATCTCAGTGCAAGTTTTAAGGATAGTTTCATAATCAGTTATCCTTATCTGAAACTATTACCCCGTCAGTCATTGAGTAGGTAATGTCGCAGCGTTCAGCAAGTGATGGATCATGGGTTACCATGGCTACAGCAATATTCTCGTTTTTGACAAGTGAGGTGAAAAGATCAAAAATTTCGCCTGCGTTCTGGGCATCAAGATTTCCTGTAGGCTCATCAGCTAGAATTAGTTTTGGTCTGTTTACAAGAGCTCTTGCGATGGCAACACGCTGTCTTTGACCTCCCGAAAGCTCAGATGGTCGGTAGTTAAGTCTGTCTTTTAAACCTACTTTTTCAAGATATTCTTTTGCTGTCTGTTCTGCCATGCTAGTTTTTGTACCTGCAATTAAAAGAGGCATCATGACATTTTCAAGAGCTGAAAAATCATTTAAAAGGTGGTGGAACTGATAGACAAAACCTAGGCTTTGGCTTCTGAAGACAGCTTTTTTATTGTCTGAATACCTTGTCAGATCTTCTCCTTTAAACAGGAGCTGACCGCTACTTGGACTGTCTAGTGTTCCTAAAATGTGCAGAAGGGTAGACTTGCCAGAACCTGACTTGCCGGTAATTGCAGTCATCATTGATGAGTAGATATCAATGTTGACTCCTTTTAAAACCTCGGTTTTTACCTTTCCTTCAATGAAATCCTTTTTGATGTTTTTGGCCTGAAGCAGTACTGCTGTCATATCAGCTCCTAGATAGGTGAACAACCGGATCGGTTTTTGCTGCCCGGTAAGATGGGTACAGAGTAAAAACAAAACTCATTAAAAGCGAGCCTGAAACAATCAGTGCAATGTTAAATGCATCAATTGATACAGGTAGCAGCGGCAGGTAACTTGCTGTTATTTTCTGTGACAACGCAGAACTTAACGCAATACCTATGATACAGCCTATGAGAGTGCCTGTCAGACCGCAAAGCATACCCATGGTAATAAAAACTGCCATGAGTTTTGAGTTTGTAAGTCCAAGTGATTTGAATACGGCAATATCAGATAATCTTGCTGAAACCATCATGGAAAGTGCTGAGAGAATATTAAATGCTGCTACAAGTACAACAAGGCAGAGCATGATGGCCATGGTCATTTTTTCCATGGCAATTGCCTTAAAAAGCTCTCCTTGGACTGAAGACCAGTCGGTAAATTTATATCCCATCTTTAAAAGGGGATCCTGTACCTTTCCAAGATTAAACGGATCATCTAGAAACAGTCTTGTTTTAACCTCGCTGTCTTTGAGTCTGAAAAAGCGTTTTACATCATCAAGAGATCCTATGGCACTGTCGATAGTGACAGAGTTTAGAGATGGGTAATAGTGTTTTAGGGTGAAAATTCTCTGAGTTGGAGTAAGACCAACTGCGGTATAACGTGGATTTATGGTGCTGATAAGTCTTACCTTGCTGTTTAGCTTCAGATCGTTTTTTATATACAGACCTGCCATAGCGTTGAGGGTAAAACTGCCCTTTTGTGGAACATATTTAAGCTTTAGCGCATCCTCTGATATCCAATCTTTCAGTTTCAGTGCATTGCTGTCTATTCCTTGCAAATCAATAAGCGCCATTCCTTTTGGACTCTGCATTAATGCCTGTCCCTGCACAAATGGGCAAACTGCTATCACATGATCGATTCCAAGCAGTCTGTCCGTATCTGTACTGTCAACGACGACATGCGGGGTATCATCCAATACGGATGCTTTCATGTGATTCTGCAGCCCCTGCATGATAGCAGAGTCAACGATGAGGGCCGCCACACCAACAGCGATCCCAAGAGTAGAGAGCAGGGCTACAAATGATGCGAATTTATGAGAACTGCTTTTAACTGTATATCTGAGAGCGATTTTAAAAATCAGCAGTGGATTTGAGAACATGTTATTTCCTATCTATGATTCGTTAAATTCTACCACAAAACCCAAGCTAACCTTTATGAGAGTTGTTTTAAACGCCTAAGGAAAGGTATAAGAAAAATTTGGAATATGCTATGAAAAAAACATGTAACAATATGGTGCATGGGTGTATTAAAAATGTACTTTGGATTTAATCAGTGCACTTATATGGTGAATGGTCAAAATTGGTGAATTTTTGCAATTTACAAGTGAATTGAAAAATAACTTCATGATAAATAAGAGATAATTTAGAAAAAATTGGTCATAACTGATAAGGCTAGCCTCATCTTTGAATTTGACGAAAAAAAGTGTGATCTCTAATCTGTATTCAGGTCGTTAATTTTGGAGAATTCACCTATGAAGTTAAATGCATTAGCTAAATTATCATTAGCTGCAGCCTTATCTTGTGCTGCTTTTACCGCCTCAGCAGCTGACACCATCAAGGTTGGTGTTCTGCACTCACTTTCAGGCACCATGGCAATTTCAGAGACCACTTTAAAAGATACCGTTCTGATGCTTATTGACGAGCAGAACAAGAAAGGTGGTGTTTTAGGCAAGAAACTTGAGCCTGTTGTAGTTGATCCTGCATCAAACTGGCCATTATTCGCTGAAAAGGCTCGTGAACTTATCCAGAAGGACAAGGTTTCTGTTATCTTCGGCTGCTGGACCTCTGTTTCAAGAAAGTCAGTTCTTCCAGTTGTTGAAGAATTAAACGGTGTGATGTTCTACCCTGTACAGTATGAGGGTGAAGAGAGTTCAAAGAACGTGTTCTACACTGGTGCTGCTCCTAACCAGCAGGCAATTCCTGCTGTTGATTACCTTATAAAGCAGGGCGTAAAGCGCTGGGCATTGGTTGGTACTGATTATGTATTCCCACGTACCGCCAACAAGATCTTAGAAGCCTACCTCAAGTACAAGGGCTTCAAATCAGAAGATATCATGATTAACTACACACCATTCGGTCACTCAGACTGGCAGTCAATCGTATCTGACATTAAGAAATTTGGTTCAGCCGGTAAAAAGACCGCTGTAGTATCTACCATCAACGGTGATGCCAACGTTCCATTCTACAAGGAACTTGGTAACCAGGGCGTATCAGCAAAGGATATCCCTGTAGTTGCCTTCTCTGTTGGTGAGGAAGAGTTATCAGGTGTTGACACCAAGCCATTAGTAGGTCACTTGGCTGCATGGAACTACTTCCAGTCAGTAGACTCAGATGTTAATGATGAGTTTATCGAGAAGTGGCACAAGTACACTGGTAATGAGGATCGCGTAACCAATGATCCTATGGAAGCAACCTACATCGGTTTCAACATGTGGGTAAAGGCTGTAGAGAAGGCAGGTACCACCGACAGTGATGCTGTTCAGGATGCTCTGATAGGTATTTCTGTTCCTAACCTTTCTGGTTCAACTGCTACCATGATGCCAAATCATCATATCACCAAGCCTGTTTTAATCGGCGAAATTCAGGAAGACGGTCAGTTCCAGATTGTTGATCAGACCCCAACTGCTGTGATGGCTGATGAATGGTCTGACTATCTCCCAGGTTCTGCTGACCTGATTGCTGACTGGAGAAAGCCATTAGCCTGCGGAAACTTCAACGTAAAGACCGGCAAGTGCGGCGGCAAGTCTAAGTAATTTAATCTGTAACCTCCCCGCCCTCAGTACCATGAAGACGGGGATTTTTTGTTGATGAATACGGAGCAGTCATATGCAGAGTTTTATAAAACGTATTCTCGGAGCTTTCCTGTTATTATCAGCTGCTGTTTTTTCAAATGCAGCCATTGCCATGACAGATGTAGAGGCTCTTGGAGTGTTAGGTGAGCGCTCCAGCTCCTTTGAGGAAAAGACAGTAGCAATAGCAGCAGTTTCAAAAAGCACTGCTCCTTGGTCTCTTCCGTTATTAAAAGCATTAAACAACAGTAACCTCTACTTTGACAGGAAAGAGGGAACCTTATACATTGAAACCCAGAACGGCAGTTATATCTCTCTTCTTGAGAATGTCCGTTTCCAGGGAAAGAAACGTGATTTAAAGCGTGTAGCAATCAATAACAGTATCCGTCAGGATCTGTCTTTGATCCTGTCTGTGAAAACTTTAAGCGATACTCGTTTATCTGTTGATGAAAGAATCAATGAAGCCTATAACCTGATTGGCAAGGTTGAGTACTCAAAAACAGAACCATTTGCAGTTATGAGAGATCAGTCTGTAGGTGAGAATGAAGAATTTGCTCAGGCTTTAAATTATGTGATTGCTGCTGCTGACTTAGATAGCGAAGATCCAAAAATCCGCAATGGTGCCATGCGTATTCTTGAGGATTTTGATTCTCCTGTCTTAGTCGACAGATTTGAGAAAATCGCAGCAGAGGATCCTGACCCTTCTAACAGACTGTATGCAAAAAAGAGAGTAGCTGATCTTAAAAGCTCCCAGAAATTCTATTCTGGTATTGAAACCGTATACTTTGGTTTATCACTAGGCTCTGTTCTGGTACTTGCAGCCATAGGTCTTACTGTTACCTTCGGTGTAATGGGGGTGATCAACATGGCTCATGGTGAGCTGATGATGCTTGGTGCTTACACCACATATGTAATGCAGCAGATCATGCCGTCATATCCTGGCATTGCCCTAATACTGTCTATTCCAGCAGCTTTCGTGGTTTCAGGAAGTGTAGGTATCATAATTGAGCGCTGTGTGATCCGATATCTCTACGGCAGACCTCTTGAGACTCTGCTTGCAACTTTCGGTATCAGCCTTTTACTGCAGCAGGGCGTACGTTCTATCTTTACTGCTTTAAACAAGAACGTGGTAATTCCAGATTTCATGTCAGGCTCAATCAAGGTTAACGAGTTCCTACTTTTAACCTACAACCGTCTGTACATTATTATCTTCTGTCTTATCGTGTTCTTCTCACTGCGTTACTTCCTAAAGCATGCAACATTAGGTATGCAGGTAAGAGCAGTGTCTCAAAACCGTGCCATGGCAAGAAACATGGGTGTTCACTCTGACAGAGTAAACGCTTTAACCTTCGGTTTAGGTTCTGCTATTGCTGGTCTTGCAGGTGTAGCTTTATCTCAGCTTACAAACGTTGGTCCAAATCTTGGACAGAACTATATTGTGGATTCATTCCTCGTGGTTGTATTCGGCGGTGCCGGCAACATCTGGGGTACCATGGTTGCAGGTATGACATTAGGTATTGCCAACAAGATCATTGAACCTATCTATGGTGCAATGCTTGCCAAGATCATTATCCTTGTGGGTGTGATCCTCTTTATTCAGAAACGCCCTCGCGGCCTGTTCCCACAGCGTGGCAGATCAGTGGAGGATTAAGATATGCTGTCAATCGTTAAAAATGACAAGAAAGGTTTCTCTGTACTTGGATTTGTGTGGTTCTTCGTACTTGTTATCCTGATGGGAAACACTTTCTTCAGTGATGGAGATGCGCTGTATGTGGGTACTAATACCGTAACTCTGTTCGGAAAATACCTGTGCTATGCACTCCTTGCCGTATCCCTTGATCTGATCTGGGGCTACCTTGGTATCCTCTCTTTGGGACATGCTGCATTCTTTGCCTTAGGTGGTTATGTAATGGGCATGTATCTGATGCGTCAGATAGGTGACCGTGGTGTTTATGGTAATCCTGAACTGCCAGACTTCATGGTTTTCCTAAACTGGCATGAGCTTCCTTGGTACTGGTATGGTGTAGGCCATTTCCCAATAGCCCTGATCCTTATAATGCTGGTTCCTGGAATTCTTGCTCTGATATTCGGTTTCCTTGCATTCAAGTCAAGAGTAGGTGGTGTATATCTTTCAATCATTACCCAGTCTTTAACCTTTGCTCTGGCACTTGCTTTCTATCGCAATGAAACTGGTTTCGGTGGAAATAACGGTCTTACAGACTTTAAGGATATTTTAGGTTTTGATATTACAAGTGACGGTACAAGAGCTGCGCTTTTAATTCTGTCAGCCCTAGCCTTAACCTTTGGTTATCTTTTATGCCGAATCATTGTAAATTCAAGACTTGGTCGTGTAACTGTCGCAATTCGTGATGCTGAAATGCGCACAAGATTCATGGGTTACCATGTTGAGTATTTTAAACTTGCAATCTTTGTGACCGGTGCTGTTTTAGCTGGTATTGCTGGTGCATTGTATGTACCGCAGGTTGGTATCATCAACCCAGGTGAGTTCAACCCTATTAACTCTATTGAACTTGTTATCTGGGTTGCTGTAGGCGGCAGAGCATCATTGTATGGAGCTATCATCGGTGCAATTCTTGTAAATTATGCTAAAACCGTATTTACAGGACTCTTCCCAGATGAGTGGTTATATGCTTTAGGTCTGCTGTTTGTTCTGGTAACACTGTTCCTGCCAAAGGGTATTATTGGACTTTCAGGCATTATCAGTATCAAGCGTGCTTTAAAGAGAAAAGAGCAGGAGGCTACAAATGCATAAGGAAAAAATCAAGGATTTTGCAGGCAGGTTTTTAAACAACCATAAACTGCATATCAAAAAATCTGCATCTGAGGCTCCAGAAAACAGTCACGGAATGATCTTGTACGTTGAAGGTGTCAACAAGAGCTTTGACGGTTTCAAGGCCATCAATGATCTGAATCTGTACATTGAAGAAGGTGAACTTCGCTGCATAATTGGCCCAAACGGTGCCGGCAAGTCAACAATGATGGATATCATTACAGGCAAGACTCGTCCAGACAGTGGTACAGCTTGGTTTGGTCAGACATACAATCTTCTTGATATGGATGAGCCAAGCATTGCTCAAGCAGGTATCGGACGTAAATTTCAGAAGCCTACAGTATTTGAAAACCTCTCTGTAAATGAGAATCTAGAGCTGGCTTTAAAAGGTCCTAAAACTGTATGGTCAACTTTCAGGGGCAAGTTCTCAAAAGAAGAAAGCGAGATGCGAGATCATGTCCTTGAACTCACAGGTCTTACAGAGCTTAGAAACCGACCTGGTGCAGTACTATCTCATGGACAGAAACAGTGGCTTGAAATTGCTATGCTTTTAATGCAGAAACCAAAGCTTCTTTTAGTTGATGAGCCTGTAACTGGTATGACCCGTCAGGAAATGGAGAAGACAGGTGAACTTCTGCTTTCACTTGCAGGTAGCCATTCTGTGATTGTGGTTGAACATGATATGGACTTCGTAAGACAGATTGCCCGTAAGGTTACTGTGCTACATCAGGGGCACGTGCTGGCAGAGGGCACTATGGATCAGGTTCAGTCTGATCCTAAGGTGGTTGAGGTTTACCTAGGGACAACAGATCATGCTTAAAATTACAAATTTAAATCAGTTCTACGGTCAGTCCCATACCCTTTGGGATATCTCTTTAGAGGTTAAAAAAGGAGAGTGCCTGTGTGTTATGGGCCGTAACGGTGTAGGTAAAACTACGCTTATGGATACCATTATGGGACAGCATAAAATAGCATCAGGTACCATTGAGTTTGACGGGCAGGATATTACATCTATGTCTGTTGAGGACAGAGCGTCAGTAGGTATTGGCTATGTTCCTCAGGGCCGACAGATTTTCCCCTTGCTTACTGTGGAAGAGAATCTGAAAATAGGTCTTCCGGCAAGACGTGATGGCTTAAAGGAAGTTCCAAAGTCAGTTTATGACATGTTCCCTGTTCTTTATGATATGCGTCATCGCCAAGGCGGTGATCTTTCTGGTGGTCAGCAACAGCAGCTAGCAATCGGAAGAGCACTTGTTATTGATCCTAAGCTTATTATTTTTGATGAGCCTACAGAAGGTATTCAGCCTAATATTGTGGCTGATATTGCCTCGATTGTCAGAAAACTCAATAAGGAGATAGGTCTTACTGTGCTCTTAGTTGAACAGAAGCTACCGTTTGCCCGCAAGATGGGTGATCGTTTCTATATTATCGCCCGCGGTGAGCATGTTTCAGACGGACCTATGAGTGAACTTGGTGAAGAGCTCATCAAGGAATATCTGACGGTTTAGTATGGGAACTATCTGGCAGGCCGGCCTTAACCTTGAGTTTAAGGCTGATGAAAACGGGAAAACTCTGCTTTCAAGAAATTCCCATAGGGGACCTTTAATGGTTCAGAAACCGTTTTACCCTGAAAAAGCCTGCCATGTTTATATTCTGCATCCTCCAGGGGGAGTTGCAGGATGCGATCATTTAAAAATAGAAGTTGCATCTGCTGACAATACCCATGTTCTTCTGACAACGCCTGGAGCTACAAAATTTTATAAGACTGATGGCAGAACCTCCTATTTTGAGCAACGCTTTGAAATAGGAAACAATGCCTCTCTTGAATATCTTCCAGCTCAGAACATTTATTATCAGGGAACTGATACCAGAGTAAAAACTGTGTTTTCTCTGCACGGCAATGCCGCTTTCACCTTTCGTGACGTCTCATGTCTTGGAAGTGAAAGAAAAGAGGATCCTTTTGATGGCAGTTCTTTTTTCAATATAATTTCGGTAATAAAAGACGGCAAAGAGATCTTAACTGAAAGCTGCAGAATATCAGGATCAGAAGATCTTAAGGCCTTAAGCGGTAATTTGGGATTTGAATTTATAGGAACCTACATCTGCAATCAGATCTCTTCTGATACGCTAAAGGCAGTGCAGGATGAACTTAATGAGTGTATGGCAGGAGGAAAGCTTTTAGCTTCAGCAGGCATATGCTCCGGACTTCTTATCGTCAGAATTCTAAGTTCAGGTAATGAGATTTGTGAAGATCTTATTGTAAAAATTTGGGAAAAAACCAGAGCTGAGGTTACAGGTCTTTTACCTGTACACCCAAGGATCTGGTCAACATAGGAGATTTGATATGAATTTAACTCCGCGTGAACAGGATAAACTTCTGCTGTTTACAGCATCACTAGTTGCTGAAAGAAGAAGAGCCCGTGGACTTAAGCTTAATTACCCTGAAGCTGTGGCTATTATTTCTGCTGCCATTATGGAAGGAGCAAGGGACGGTAGAAGTGTAGCTGAACTCATGGAATACGGTAAAACCATCCTAAGACGAGATGAGGTTATGGAAGGTGTTCCTGAAATGATTGCAGATGTCCAGGTTGAGGCTACTTTTCCTGATGGTACCAAACTTGTAACTGTACACAATCCGATTGTGTAGGAGGCTGAAATGATCCCAGGCGAGTATCTGATTGATGATGGAGAATTAGAGCTTAACAGCACTCTTGAAAAGACCACTCTGTCTGTTCTAAATACTGGAGACAGACCTATTCAGGTGGGTTCCCATTACCACTTTTATGAAGTAAATCCGGCTTTGCAGTTTGACAAGCAGAAGGCATTAGGCAAGCATCTTGATATAGCACCTGGTACTGCTATCAGATTTGAGCCAGGTCTTTCAAGAACAGTGGTACTTGTTCCTTTTGAAGGAAACAAAACTGTTTACGGTTTCCGTCAGGAAATTATGGGCAAACTTTAAGGAGCAGATTATGAGTACTATTTCAAGACAGGCTTATGCTGACATGTTCGGCCCAACCACAGGTGATCGTGTAAGACTTGCAGACACTGAGCTCATTGCTGAGGTTGAAAAGGATTATGCGACATATGGAAACGAAGTAAAATTCGGTGGCGGAAAGGTCATAAGAGATGGTCAGGGACAGGGGCAGAAGTGCGATAAGGACACTGTTGATACTGTAATTACAAATGCTCTTATTATTGATTACACCGGTATCTATAAAGCAGACGTCGGTATCAAATATGGTCGTATTGCTCATATCGGTAAGGCAGGTAACAGCGATATTCAAAGTGGTGTTGATTTTGAAATCGGTGCTGGTACCGAGGTGATCTCAGGTGAAGGTCTTATCCTTACAGCAGGCGGTATTGATTCACACGTTCACTTTATCTCTCCTCAGCAGGCAGAAGAGGCTATTTCATCTGGTGTAACAACGTTAATTGGCGGTGGCACAGGTCCTGCTACAGGTACTAATGCCACAACCTGTACTCCAGGTATCTGGAATATTGAAAAGATGTTACAGTCATCAGAGGGGCTACTTGTAAATATCGGTATCCTCGGCAAGGGTAATGCTTCACTTCCTGAGGTTTTAGAAGAGCAGATTCAGGCTGGAGCTATGGGCTTGAAGCTTCATGAGGACTGGGGGTCCACTCCTGCAGCTATTGATAACTGTCTGTCAGTTGCTGAAAAGTATGACGTTCAGGTCGCAATTCATACTGATACCTTAAATGAGGCTGGCTTTGTTGAAAGCACCATTGGCGCATTCAAAGACAGAACCATTCATACCTATCATACAGAAGGCGCAGGTGGCGGCCATGCTCCAGACATTCTCAAGGCCTGTGGTCAGATGAATGTTCTACCAAGCTCTACAAATCCAACTCGTCCATACACTGTAAACACGATTGATGAGCATCTTGATATGCTGATGGTTTGTCATCATCTTGATCCATCAATTCCAGAGGATGTGGCTTTTGCTGAATCACGTATACGTCGTGAAACCATTGCTGCAGAGGACAGACTTCATGATTTAGGTGCATTATCTATGCTCTCATCTGATTCTCAGGCAATGGGGCGTGTAGGTGAGGTCATAACCAGAACCTGGCAGACTGCACACAAGATGAAAGTTCAGTTTGGTCCTTTAAAAGAGGATTCAGACAGAAACGACAACTTCAGAATCAGACGTTTTATTGCCAAATACACCATAAATCCAGCTATAGCACACGGTGTATCACATGAGATTGGTTCTGTTGAAGTTGGAAAACTTGCTGATCTGGTATTATGGAAACCGGCATTTTTTGGTGTAAAACCTGAAATGGTAATAAAAGGCGGTCTTATTTCCTATGCTTTAATGGGCGATATCAACGCTTCAATTCCAACTCCTCAGCCAGTCCGTTATCGTCCGATGTTCGGTGGTTTTGGTGATGCTTTAAAAAAGACCCGCATGACCTTTATGTCCAAAGCTTCAATTGAGGCTGGGGTTCCAGAGAAACTAGGCTTGCAGAGTCTTATAGGTGAAGTTAAAAACACCAGAAATCTGACTAAAAAAGATATGAAATTAAATGACTATCTTCCTGTAATTGAGGTTGATCCTCAAAACTATCAGGTTCACGCAGATGGTGTACTATTAACCTGTGAGCCTGCAAGTTCATTACCATTAACTCAGAGGTATTATCTATTCTAAAATGTTACCTTTTACCAAAATTGTGAATGAGGGGGTACCCTCATATACTCTGTCACTTAGTATAGATGACAGAGTAAAGAGTAGGATTATTGCGATAAGTGATCAGGGTGAACAGATTGCTATAAGTATTGAGCGCGGTCGTGTCTTAAAAGATGGTGAACTCTTACAGAATGATGATGGGGTGATCCTTAAGATTAACTCATCTTTTGAATCTGTAAGTACTGTGACTGCACCAAATTCTCATGAGCTTACAAGACTTGCCTACCACCTTGGCAACAGACATGTGCCGCTGCAGATTAGCAGTGACGGCTTTTTACGTTATCAGGTGGATCATGTGCTTGATGAAATGGTTGAAAAACTTGGTGGCAGTGTAAAGCACGAGCAGGCTAAATTTGATCCTGAAAATGGTGCCTATGCTCATCACCATCATGAGCACAGTCACGAGCATCATGATCATCATGAGCATCACCACCACTAACGCAGGTTATCTAAGGTATGTCTATCTCTTCAGCTCTGATGCTGGTATCTCCTAATCTGCCAGTTGGTTCCTTTGGCTACTCACAGGGACTTGAGTCCTTTGTTGAGCAGAAATTTGTAACCGACAGCGACAGTTTTGAAAAGTACCTTTCGCATAATCTGAAGTATGTGCTCGGCTATTCTGATCTGCCTCTTTTAAAGAGGCTGTATCAGTCATCTGATCTGAAACTATTCTCATACTGGACAGAGAGAACTCTGGCATTGAGAACCACAGAGGAATTCAGGGCAGAGGAAATCAACAAGGGAAAAGCACTTGTAAGACTTGTAAAATCTCTGTATCAGGATATAGACAGTGAATTTCTTGAAACTGCATCATCATCGTACCTTGCTGCATTTGCTCTTTTTGCAAGATACAAGAAGATCCCTTTGAATGATGTGCTTGAGAGTTATGCTTTTTCCTATCTTGAGGGGCAGTGCGTTGCTGCAATCAAACTTGTACCGATAGGCCAGAGTACTGCCTGGATGCTTATAGACAGATACGTGGAAGAATTTGAAAATATAATAAAGCTTGCGCTGAATTTGGAAGATGATGACATAGGATCAGGGCTTAGTTCCTTGTCCATTTTAAGTGTTATGCATGAAAGTCAGTATTCAAGAATATTTCGCAGTTGAGGATAAAAAGTGAGTAAAAATGCATTACGTGTAGGTGTAGGCGGTCCTGTTGGCTGCGGGAAGACAGCACTTATAGAATTATTATGCAAAGCCATGAGAGATAAATGGCAGATAGGTGTGGTAACCAATGATATCTACACTAAAGAAGATCAGAGAATATTAACTGAGGCAGGAGCACTTGATGCTAACAGAATCATAGGCGTTGAGACCGGAGGCTGTCCTCATACTGCCATTAGAGAAGATGCTTCAATGAATCTTGCTGCTATTGATGAACTTAATTCAAGATTCAAAGATCTTGATCTTATCTTTGTTGAAAGTGGAGGTGATAACCTCTCAGCTACATTTTCTCCTGAACTTGCTGATATTACTATTTATGTAATTGATGTCTCTGAGGGTGAGAAGATCCCAAGAAAAGGTGGTCCTGGCATTACCAAATCAAGTTTCTTTGTCATAAACAAGACTGATCTGGCTCCTTATGTTGGAGCATCCCTTGATGTAATGGAAAAAGATACCACGAAGATGAGACCTAATCTGCCATGGACTTTTGCCAACCTCAAAAAAGGTGAGGGGCTAGATAAGATAATCGCCTTCATTGAACAGTATCTCATGCTTACTGCATCCTGATTATAAAAGGCCTGATTATCTATTGTCATTCTTCTATGATGAAGAATGTGCTTATATATTATGTTGTTTACTCGATAGAAAATAGAATGATTTAATCAGAATCAGGCCTGATGATACTCAGTAATAGCTCTGACAGTAGGTGAGGCATTAAATACAGCAGCAATTCTTATAAGCTCTTTTTGTGGCAGAATGTTGCCATAATCACGTGTCTTAATCTGCTCTACAGCTTCATTAAGTT
>JBJEWY010000109.1:0-5404 GCA_051885305.1 Succinivibrio sp.
CAGATCGTTAACCAACCCAACCCTTCTGCTAAAATTGCTTAAGGTCTTGGGTATGCTTTTTAAGTCACTCCTTAATGTAATGTATATCAAAATCCAAACGACAACTTTCATCACCAGAACTGCAGCCTATGCTTAATCAGCATCACAAATCGAACTGTTCGCCCGCAAGGTGAATTCTCAAGGACAGCTACAGTGAACAATAATGATGTCAAAGAATTTTATTACCTTGAAAAGGCCCATTTTGTTGAAGGAAGTGAAAATGAAATTGCCATGAAAAATGACAGAAATGAGAAAATACCAAGGTAGTACAGCTAATGTTAAGGCAAGAAGTTCCAGTCCGTAATGACATATTCGATTATATTGTGAACAAATAAAATCAGGTAAAACATGAAAACAATCAACGTAGTAGCTGCAATCATAGTAAAGGATCATAAAGTCTTTGCCACCCAACGCGGTTACGGAGAGTTTAAGGACGGGTGGGAGTTTCCAGGAGGGAAGGTTGAAGCAGATGAAAGAGCTGAAGCAGCACTTGTTCGTGAGATAAAGGAAGAACTAGATACAAATATAGAAGTTAAAAAGCTGTTTGATACGGTTGAATATGATTATGAGAAATTCCATCTTTCAATGAAGTGCTATATCTGCTCTGTTGTAAGGAAAATTAAGTCTCCTAGAACATGAGGATGCTAGGTGGCTTGATAAAAATACTTTAAATTCTGTTGATTGGCTTCCAGCTGATCTAGGGCTTATTGAGAAATTAAAGGATTACCTTAAAAAAAATTAGACCTATCGTAAACACAGAAGGGAGCTCGCAACATTAGCAAAACTCCCTTCTAAAGTATCTTAACTTATCAGCACATGACTATGCGTAAACGATACCTAAAATCTTCTTGCCATAGTTTTGAACAAACTCAATTTCTGAAGTAACATCCTTAAGTCCAGATACATCAAGTTTCTCAACAACCACTACTGCATCTGCTTCTTTAATGGTCTGGATTTCCTCTGCGTGAATTACAGAGAAACTACCAGACGCCTGAGTAAATGCGGCTTTCATTACATCAGTGGCACTAGTGACTACGGCATCATCTAAAGTTGTAACTACAACTACATTCTTGTAATCCTGAGCAAGCATTGAAGAAACGTTTGCTAGTTTTCTTACCTCAGATTCGGAACCTTTGGCAAACGAAGCAGCATGAACAACAGCCATCTGACTAATTCCATAAACTCTGGTCAGATAATCAGCATCGTTTAATCTGCCACTAAAAAGATATTTAAGACAGAAATAACCTCCAGCTAAAACCATGCCACCAATGAAGCCGGCTATGGTAAAGATGATAAGTTTGGTAATGCGATATACGCCAAGATCTATCATCTTGTCATCCTCTAAAGGAACTGGCATGAGGATGTTCTTCTGCTGGTTCTCAAGATTATGTACTTCACCGTTTAACTTATCAAGCAGCACATCCTGATCATTCTTTATGGTCAAAAGATCACGATTATAGTAATTGGTATAAGACAGAAGCTTTGAATTAATGTCATAATCAGCTTCAAAAAATGAGCTCAGCTCCTTGTCAAATTCTTTTATTACCTTAAGTAGCCCATCAACAACATCCTTTGAATTGCCTTTCAGGTTTATTCTGAAAGAACTGATGTCAACAGGCTCCATTACAACAAGTTCAGTTACAGGTTCTTCTGAAAGCTCGATACTGATACCTAAGGATTCAGCAAATCTGTTGTAATACTCACGTGAGTTTAAAAGTTTTTCAGCAAAAATAATTACTGGCGAAGCAAGCTTATGGCTTTCCTCAACAGATAACTTGTTATCTGCATTAGATAACCTTGTCTGTAACTGATTCATCCTCGCTGCACTTTGAGAATTCTTCTCACGAATATTGTAATAAACTTCTGCTTCCCAAAAACTTGCAGGGTCTGCACCATAAAGCTTTGAATTTTCAATATAAGCCTTCTGCTTTTCATACTTATTCTTAGCTATGTCTATCTGTGCACCTGTAATTCTTCTTTCTCTTTCAGCAGTAAGTTTCTGGTTCTCATATTTTGCTAAACGGGCATTGTAATCTTCCTTATACAGGTTGTAGCTTACTTTCACATTTTCTACTACAGTTCTGCCATCAGGTTTTCTAATAACTCTTTCAATCTTGAACAGTTTGTCCATATCTTCAAGAGGAACCTGTGAAAAACTAAAGCTGTAAAATTTGTATGAAAAACCAAGCACAGCAAAAATGAAACCGACAATCAGAATGCTCTTGAAATTGAATAATACGGCCTTTAGCATCCTTATAAGATCAATTTCAATTTCTTCTTTCGCATCCATGTTCATTCAACTCCCTGAACCACATCTTATACACGATAATAAATCACAAATTGATGCCTATTGTGCCATAGATGATTCAAAAAAAGTACTAATTTATGAGTTTTCTTTGGAGGGCACAGCATTCTTTGAATTTAAAGAAAATCTTATTTATGGTTTTATTAGACATTATCAGAACATACAAAACTGCTAAATCTGACTTCTGTCTAGCCACATGATCTATACATCAAATAGAACTTGTTAGATGCTGTATTTAATTGTACTGAGGAATTCTGACTTCTGCTTTCAACCCTCCTGACTGGCGGTTTGACAAAGAAACCGAGGCATTTAGCTCGTCACAGATAGATTTTACAATTGCAAGACCAAGACCTGTTCCTTCAATCTTGGCGGTATCACCACCTACACGATAGAAAGCGTTAAATACTTGGGACAGATTCTCCTTTGGAATACCTGGACCGGTATCCTCAACGGTAATGATTAGAGTTTTTCCGTCTGATTCACAGTTAAGATCACACTGTCCACCGTCTGGAGTGTACTTTAAAGCGTTGCTTACAAGATTTGATACCACGCTTTTTACTCTTGCCCTATCGGAATATAAAGAGAATTTACAATCGCTTACTAGACCTAAATCAATATCCTTTTTATCAGCAAGAGTACCTAATTCATCAATAATCTCAATAAAAAGAGAGCGCATATCAAAGCTTCTTCTAACAAGCTGTCTTCCACACTGAGATCTTGCGTACTCTAAAAGATTATTTGTCAGTACTCTCTGTTTTGTGATTGCTGTTTTAAGTTCTCTTACCTTGTCAGCCTCATCTTTCGGAATTGCAGACTCATCTAATGATTGAGCCTGCAGGGAAATTGCAGTAAGAGGAGTACGCATTTCATGAGCAGCATCTGCCACGAAACGTCTCTCATTCTGTAGTGATTTATCAATGCGAGCAAACATGTTGTTCATTGAATCAATGAATATATCAAGTTCTGATGGCAGATGATGCCCCTTCACAGGAGTAAGATCACTTTCCCTTCGCTGATTGAGATTATGTGCAAGCTTGTTTACAGGTATAAAAATGAAATTTACAAACAAAATTACAGCAGGAATATAGATAGCTATTAAAAGCAAAAATTCAATAATCGACGATTTTAAAGCCTGTGAAACCAGCGCCTCAATAAGTTCAAATGAACGAGCAACCACAAAACGAATACCCGCCCTGTTTGTTCCCACAAGGGCTCTGACTCTTCGGTTGTTGATTAAAACAGAATAGATACCGTCTTCAATTCCTGATGGAAAATAATAGGTATGACCTGGCTGCACATGAAGCGGAGCCACAATAATATCCTGGTGATGCCTTATAAAGAGATCTTTTAAGGAAGGGGCAGGCATGAATGAATTTCTGACCCGGCTTTCACTGACCACGATATTACCGTGAGCATCAGAAAATACCCGACGCTTGAATTCTGGTCCATTCCATGACTTTGGAAGGATCACGTTATAATCGATTATAACGTTGGAAATCTGAGTTAATTCCTCATCCACATATAATTCAATCTCTGTCATAGCTTTGTTATAGGAGCGGTAACAGCTTAAAGCTGTAAATACTATTCCAATAACAGCAAGAGTGAGGCAGAGTTTGAATCTTAAGGATCTTAGGAATTTCCTTTTACGACTTTCCAACCTACACCTCTGACATTCTTGATATTAGATGCACCTATCTTCTTGCGCAGATTATGAATAATAAACTCAATTGCATTTGACTCAACTTCCTCGCCAAATGAATAAATCTTATCCTCTAGGGTTTCTCTTGAGAGAACTGCGCCTGGTCTTCTTAAAAGGGCCTCTAGAAGAGCATATTCCCTTGAAGTTAATGACACCTCGCTCTGAGAACTGTCTTCTTTTGTGACTCTAACCTCGTGACCTACAGGATCTAATGTCAGAATACCATTTGAGTAAATCGGATCATCGCTTACAGTAACACTGCGTCTTGTAACTGCACGAATTCTTGCAAGTAATTCTGTAAGATCAAATGGCTTTACCACATAATCGTCAGCTCCGATGTCAAGACCTGTAACTCTATCATCTAAGCCATCACGTGCTGTTATGATGATAACAGGAGTTCTTGAACCGTCACGACGCCACTCTTTGAGCAGACTGACACCATCAATTCCTGGTAAGCCCAGATCTAAAAGGATGCAGTCATAAGCAATATCAAAAGGAGCATACTTTGCATCATTGCCATCGGTAATGCAGTCAACAGCATATGCTTTAGACTTTAAAGAATTTTCAATTGCTTTTGAAATTAAAAGATCGTCTTCTACAACTAAAATTCGCATGTTACTTCTCTCCTTCGATGGAGGTTAACAGAAAATACTTAGATGAGTATGAGTGATTGCGAAGATAATTTCATCCAAGTAACTCACATTTAAGTACCTCTGGCAATTTTAACAGATGGATAAGTGGCTGGATAATCTGTCATACTAAAGTTGACAAATCTCTTTGACAAAACATAGCTGCTTCTTATTTTTTCGATGAAAAAATTTTTCAAGAGACATGAAACCAAGATAGTAGCCTCTTACTGCTGGATAAGAGGCTTTATTTGTTTGGGAAACAAATTTAGAAGTTATAAGCCCCCTTTAAAAATACATCAATGCTGTCAGTGTTCTCTGAGCCAAGGTAATTGATACCTGCATTAACCACAACATTGCTCTTGGTAACAGACAGACCAGCACCAATACCATAGGTTACATCATCAACAATCTCTGCTTTAAGGTTGTCAGCTGCAAGACCAATGAAAGTAGTATTGAAATCAGCTTCAGTGTCACCGAAATTGAAAGTAAGAGATGCGTTTAAGGCAGGTTTTACTTTTAAGTCATCGCCAAAATCAATAGTTCTCTCAAGAGTTAAGCCGACAGGCACTGAGATGATATTAGCTGTTGAAGAGCCTACATTTGCAACTAGCAGACCGTCTGCTTTTACCTCATATTCATCAACCTTGATAGTGCTGTAACGAATACCAGCATGAGGAAGTGACATCCTCCCCTACCTGTAGAGGTAGGGGCTTCCTGTTCGATAGCTCTAAT
>JBJEWY010000110.1:0-20986 GCA_051885305.1 Succinivibrio sp.
AATTTAATAAATACCCTTGATTTTCAAATGGTTACTAAGATCTTGGGTATGATTTTAAAATGATCTTTGCATTTGTTGCGGGCATTATTGCTGTTTACCTTGTCAGCAGATTTGTAAGAACTGCAACACTGGTTTTTGTTCTGATCCTGTCACTTCCTTTTGTAAATACAGAGTATCTACGTGATGCCTACCAGAATGAGGATGCAATTGCTCTTAACAGTCAGTTCGTGAAAAAAAGCGATCCTAACAGCAACATTGAAGCTCAGCAGCGAGGTGATTTTACCAACACCAACTTAGAGCATTATCTTGAGATTTTTTATGAGAAGGAAAAACAAAGAAAACTTGCTATTCCGACTCTCTCAGATGATACAGCTCTTTTTGACATACTCTTTGTAAGCATTGACTCTCTTTCCTCATCAGATCTTGAACTTTCAAATGCCATAGAGCATGCCTCATTCAAGCGTTTTAACATCATTTTAGAAAACTTCAGTATGGTGGGGATTGATTCTAAACTCAACGCCATAAGACAGCTTTCAGGTATCTGCGGGCAGAGCAGTGAAAAGACACTTCTTGCTGGAGTAAAAGATGAATGCTCTCTGCCTTTGAACCTTAAAAATCTAGGTTACAGTTTCTCTCTGCTATCAGATGACAGATTCAGTGAAAAGGATCTGCAGAACACCCTTAATTCAAAGCTTAAGTCTGATTTTGTATTAGGGAGTGCCAATACAGGAGTGAAACTTAAATATTCAGTAAAGGGGCAGTATGATCTGCGATCACTGATGGATCTTTATCAGGATCAGGTATCACGGGCATCAGGTCCGCTTTTTACTTATTTTAATATCACTGATTTATCAGGAATTACCTCTCCAGCAGATTATGATGCAAGACAGAAAAAACTCATTGCTGAACTTGGAGTATTCATTGACAGACTTGAACTTTTGGGCAAGCCAACTCTCATGGTACTGCTGCCATCTTCATCTTCTGCAATGGCCGGCGATCATACTCAGGTACGAGGCGTTAAAACAATTCCGTCAAAGACTCTGACAGCAGGACGAGTACTGTTTAAATTCATAGGTCTTAAAAAAAGCTATGAATATGTGTATTCAAAAGCCCCTGTAAGTTACATGGGACTTACAGAAGCGCTTTTAAGAAGCCTGTCAGATAATCCTTTTAATGATAATTACACCGTTTCCTTCAAGGCTCTTACAGATGATTTATCTCAGACTGCATTTATAGGTGAGAACGGTGACAATCTGTTTATGGTTTTCAGAAACAGACTGTTTTATAAAAACTCTAATACAAAATGGGCAGAGTATATTCCATGATTAAACAATCCATAGAATACATAAAAGATTACTCAAAAGGATATGTAAGCTTCAGATTCAGACTGAGCACACTGGCTTGTACATATTTTATCTACAAGTTTATTCTGTACTTCATGGCCCAGATTAGTTTTTCTCTCCCGCTTAACCTTAGCGTGCTGCTTCTGTGCTTTGTAAAGGTAAATTATGGGATATTAAAACGCCTAGGCGGTATTTTTCTATCCTTATTTGCCCTGTATGTTCTCTACCATGACAGTTATCTGCCATCCTTTTCACAGGCTATGGTGATGAGCCAGGGCAGTTTTTCAGAGCAGCTTGATTTCTGGTCTGGATATCTTGTGTCGGTTTTTGAAATTAAACTGCTCTGGATCCTTGCAGGTGTATTTCTAATCTGTCTTTTTTTACACTCAAACATTCATTTTGGTACTGTTATCATAATGCTTTTCCTGTACCTGCTGTATGTTCAGGTTCAGGGGGTCATGCTTACAAATTCCGAGTATTCAAAACTTGATAATATAAATACTGTTTCAAGTCCTGATATTGCACCTCAGATTGCCAAGAATCCGGCAAAGGCTGAGTCAGCTGAAATTGAGAACTACGTTCAGGCTTTCCTTAAATCAGAAAAAAGCAGACTAATTTCATTCCCTCAGACATTAGGTGAGAACTATCAGCCTTTTGATGTTCTGATTGTGAATATTTGCTCAATGGCAACAGATGATGTCATTGCTTCCAACCTTCTTACTCATAAGCTTTTCTCAAAATTTGACTTCTCTTTTGAGAACTTTGATTCGGTATCATCATATTCAACTCCCGCATCATTAAGACTTTTAAGAATGAACTGTGGACAGCAGAGCGAGGCCGCAATCTACAGTGGCAGACGCAGTGAATGTGAACTTATCTCATCACTTGAAGTATTAGGTTTTCAGAGTCAGGTTTATTTTGATCACAATGGTGTTTACGGAAGTTATCTTAAATACCTGCATGAGCTTGCTGGTCTTTCTGATTCAATTTATCCTCTCTCAAATCTTAGAGTAAAATATCAGTCATTTGATGGTAGCCCTATCTATTCAGACAGAGATCTGTTTGAGGCTTACGCAAACAGAATAGAGAAGAACTCTGTTCCTGCAATGGTTACCTTCATGAATATCCTTTCTTTACACGATGGCAACCGTCTAGTAGGCCAGAAGCATGGTATGCCATACAGCCCAAGACTCAAAACTTTATTAGATGATCTTGATTATCTAGTTGAGAGACTTGAAAAAGGTGGTCGCAATACTCTTTTAATTATGCTCCCTGAGCATGGTGCAGCCATAAGAGGCGACAAGATGCAGATTGCAAAGCTTCGTGAGATCCCAACAGATACCATCACAAGAATTCCAGTTATGGTAAGGTATATAAAACCAGGGGAGGAGATGCAGCATAAAACTGTTAATCTCAAGGGACAGTACAGCTATATGGCTATATCAGAGCTTATCAGAAGATCACTTGAGAATAACGTGTTCTCAAAGCAGTATTCATCAGCAAGTCCTGATGAGCTTGTAGTTGATCTGCCTCAGACGGCATTTGTCAGTGAATCAACAAATGCCTTCTTTATGAACTTTGCATCAAAAGATTACTACAAGCTGAAAGGCGAGGAGTGGCTTCCATATCAGAAATAAAAGAAGAACTGTAGCTTGTATTACTGTTTTTCTGGATAGGATACTTCATATGGCCAGGTTGTAATGCCACCTAAATCAAGAACATAGTAGTATCCCATTCCTACAAGTTTATCAGCAGCTTCTTTTGAGCGCCTTCCAGATCTGCAGTAGACAATGACAGGTTTTGCAACATCAGGTGCAATCTCTTTCATTGTCTCTTTACTGATCTTTCCAAGCGGAAGATTGATGGCAGGTGCGATGTAACCTGATTCAAACTCTTCTTTTTCTCTTACATCTATAAGTACTACTTTCCCAGAATTGATAAGAGCATAGCCATTATGATGCGACAGCTTTGTATAGCCTGGGTTAATGGTTATTGAATTAGGCTCGGCCATGGACTCTCCTAGTGGAACTAAAAAAATCGCTGATGCTAATAATGCTGTTAGCAGTTTATTCATATTCATTACTGCTGTGCTTTTATCTTTTTAACGATATTTGTGGTAGAACATCCATCCACAAATGGAATGATGGTTACCTTGCCACCGTTATCTAAGACCTCTTTGTGTCCTGCTATCTGCTCTACTTTATAATCACCGCCTTTTACCAGGATATCAGGTAATATCTTGGCAATAAGTCTTTGAGGTGTATCCTCTGTAAATTTGACTACAAAGTCAACGCAGCCTAAAGCAGAGAGTACAGCCATACGCTCGTTTTCGCTGACGATAGGTCTTGTAGGCCCCTTAAGTCTTGATACAGAATCATCAGAGTTTACTGCAACAATAAGTTTGTTGCCCAGTGCTCTTGCCTGCTTTAGGTAGGTGATATGTCCTTTGTGGAGAATATCAAAACAGCCGTTGGTCATGACTATCTTCTGACCTTCTTTCTGAAGGGCTCTGACAATCTTTAAAAGCTCATCTTCTGTAACAATACCAGAATCATCGTTACCACTGTTTACACCTAAAGCGTTGAACAGCTCTAGTGGAGATACAGTTGAAGTACCAATCTTTCCAACAACAATGCCTGCAGCGGTATTTGCATATTCACAGGCTGTGACAATATCAAGTCCTGCAGCAAGACAGGTTCCTAAAGTTCCAATTACGGTATCACCAGCACCTGTAACATCGTATACTTCTCTTGCTCTTGTTGGCAGATGCAGAGGTTCAAGACCTGGACGGATAAGGGACATGCCATCTTCTGATCTTGTAACTAAAAGCATCTTTAAATTAAGTTTTGAAATAAGATCCAATGCCTTTTTTTCAAGATCTGCATTATCCTTTACTTTGCCTGCGACAGCTTCAAACTCAGACATATTAGGAGTTAACAAGGTAGCTCCTGAATACTTTTCAAAATCGGTTCCTTTGGGATCAATTAAGGTTATCAGGCTGTTTTCATTTGCTATCTTAATCATGGAACGGATGCTTGATAATGATCCCTTGCCGTAATCAGAGAAAATTACAACCTTTGAATCCTTAATTGAATTTTCAAAGGATTTTAAAATGGTTTTCTCATCAAGATTTGAAAAAGAGTCTTCAAAATCAAGACGCAGTAACTGCTGATTGCGGCTTAACACTCTCAGTTTTGTAATGGTTGGATGATCTGGAGTCAGAATAAAATCAGGGGTGATGTTTCTGTTTCTTACAATCTTTTCTAATACTTCGGCGTTGTGATCCTCACCTACGATTCCCACAAGATTGCATGGAGCTCCTAATGATGAAATATTGATGGCTACGTTGGCCGCGCCACCTGCTCTCTCTTCCCTGCCTGTAACTCTGACAACTGGTACTGGAGCTTCAGGAGAGATTCTGTTGCTTGGTCCTTTCCAGTAGCTGTCAAGCATCACATCTCCAACTACAGTAACCTTTCCATTGAAAGCGGTTGCAAAATCAAGCATACAAACTCCTAGATAATTCCTGCACGCATCAGATCGTGGAGATTAAATGCGCCGATTGGATGATTCTTTTCGTCAATTACCACAAGTGAATTGATTTTCAGTTTGTGCATCAGCGCAAGTGCGTCAGCAGCTAAAGTATCAGCACTTACCTTGCCTCTGATATTTGATGTCATAAGTTCTTTTATAGGTGTATTTATAGTTGCGCCTTTTTCAAGTGAGCGTCTTAAATCACCATCAGTATAGACACCTGCAAGTTCATGACTGTCATTTACAATACAGATAAAGCCAAGTGTCTTCTGGGTCATCTCATAAAGGGCATCCTTCAGGCTCACACTCTCGTTTACAAGAGGGATTTCCTCGCCTCTGTGCATTATGTCCTGGCAGTGAACTAGAAGTCTTCTTCCAAGAGCACCACCTGGGTGACTCATGGCAAAATCCTTTTCAGTAAAGCCTCTTGCCTCAATTAAGGCAACAGCAAGCGCATCACCTATAGCAAGTTCAGCAGTTGAACTTGATGTTGGCGCAAGATTCAATGGACAGGCTTCTTTTTCAACGTGAGCTGACAGACATACGTTTGCTGCCTTTCCAAGTGATGATTCAGGATTTCCTGTAATGGCAATCAAAGGAATTTCACGGCGTTTTAAAATAGGGATCAGAATTTTGAGCTCAGAACCTTCACCTGAATTGGAGATGGCAATGACAGAATCATTCTTGCCGATCATTCCCAGATCTCCGTGAGCAGCTTCGCCTGCCTGAACAAAGAATGACTGGGTTCCGGTACTTGCAAGAGTTGAGGCGATCTTGGTTGCGATGTGTCCTGATTTGCCAACACCTGTTAAAATTACCTTACCTTTGGTGTCGAGCATGATCTGGCATGCTTTGACAAAATCTTCATTGATAGCTGGAATCAGATCCAGAAGTGCCTGAGCCTCTTCTTTGAGAACTCTTACTCCGGCATTGATGCATGTGGTAGAAAACAAAACTTAACTCCAATTAAAACAATTAGCTTATTTTAATGCCCAAAGGCTTTTTTCTCAAGAAGCTCACAAGTATCTGCTACTGTGAGAAAAGAATCGTGTCACAGGTTTAAAGAATCTCTTTACCTTAAAGTTTAAGTAGCGGCTTTTCTTAAATCCTCTCTTTTTTCTTTTTTTAAATCAGAAGATAGCGATTTTTATGCTTTTTTTTAACAGTCAGTTGCATTACGCTAACAACTTCTGTATAGTTAGCAAACGCTAATAAAAGTTAGATCTATGTAACAAAAATTAGCATACACCAATTAAATACTGGAATACACCGATCTATGGATTTTAAAAAACTGATAACCGTTCCTTTCGACGAAATTGTAAAGCGTCACACGAATGAGCAGGGGGAAGTTGACTTCAGTGCTCTTATAGAAGGCTTTAAAAAGATGGGCAAAATGATGAAACCATCTTCTGATGCTTCCAAAAAGATGATGCCAATGGAAAAAATGATGAGCAAAATGGCATCTGATGACAGTGAAGTGGATTATAGAGCCAAGGTATCAGACAATCCGATTGAGGATGCTTTTGAACAGAAAAAGCAGTCTCATATCTCTTCTTCAATGAAAGTGGTCCCTCCACCATTTGTGCCTTATGCAATTGATGTTCTTTCAAATATCAGAAGAACAACCAAAAGCGCTATTTATATCAATGTTCCTTTCTGTCAGACCCGTTGCGCTTTCTGCATGTTTTATATAAGCGCCTACAAAAAAGAGGAATCAAAAAGATATACAGATAATCTCATTAAAGAAATGAGAATGTGGGAAAAAACCAAGGCTGCCCAGTCAGGCCCTATCCATGCTGTGTATTTGGGTGGTGGAACACCTACAGCATTAGAGGCAGAGGATCTGAACAGAATTCTTTGTGCAGTAAGAGATATTTTTCCTCTGGCCAATGATTGTGAAATAACAGTTGAGGGTAGGGTAAGTTACTTTACCGACAAGAAGATTGAGGCCTGTCTTGAGGGAGGTGCCAACCGTTTTTCATTAGGCGTTCAGTCATTTGATACAGAAATAAGACAGAGACTTGGTCGCATAAGCACAAGAGAAGAGTTAATCACATCGCTTGAGAATCTAGCATCCTATGATGAGGCTGCTGTAATTATCGATCTTATATTCGGACTGCCTGGTCAGGATGAAAAGAGTGTTTTAGATTCCATTCAGACTGCAGCTGAACTTCCAATTGACGGTGCTGATTTATATCAGCTGATCCTGCTTGAAGGCTCACCGCTTGAAAAGATGATAAGGGCAGGAAAAATGCCTGATGCTTATGATTCAAAGGGCAGAGCCAGAATGTACAAGTCCGGATGTGATCTGTTCAGTAAGCTTAATTTCAGACCTCTTAGCGTCTCACACTTTGCAAAAACCTACAGAGAGAGAAATCTTTATAACGTAATGGCCAAATCTGATGCCGATGTGCTCTCATTCGGTCCTGGCTCAGGTGGAAAGATTCAGGGCATAAGCTATATGAATGCAAGGGATTACGGCAAATGGACAGAGATGATTGAATCTGGCTCAAAGAGCGCTTTTATGATGTTTGTCCCAAAGAAAAACTGGCGCGCCATGAAAGTGCTTGGCGAACAGATGGAGCTAGGCTTTATTGACTGGAAGGTCCTGGAAAAACGCTTCTCTCTCCCTTTATACGATAAGAGCCTTGAGGTTGTAAGGCAGTGGGAAGAGGCTGGACTTTTACAGACATCTGACGGTTTTTCTAGATTTTCCATGGCTGGACGCTTCTGGGCTGTGAACATGGTGAATCTGTTAACTGCTTACCTGGATAGACAGGGGATATAACTAAGGAAGAAATCATTATGAAGTATTCAAATATTGCTTTAGCTGTGTTTGGTGTACTGTGTGTAAACACAGCAATAGCATCTGATGTGACCACAAGCGGTATAGAGGTTACCGCAACAAGAGTGCAGAGAGATCTTTTGGATGTACCTGTAAGTGTCTCTGTAATAGATGAAAAGGAAATCAGCAAAAAACCATCTTCAACCATAGGTGATCTTCTAAAGGATGTCCCTGGAGTGAGTGTCAACAATGATGGTTCACAGGGGTTAAAGCGTATCGGAATCCGCGGTGAGGATGCCTTTAGAACTCTGATCCTTATTGATGGTCAGAAGGTATCTGAACATAAATCAATGTCAGGTACTCCAATGCTTATAGATCCAGCCTCAGTACAGAGAATTGAGGTTATCAAAGGACCTAACTCTGTTTTATATGGTTCTGATGCAATTGGCGGTGTAGTAAATATCATCACCAAGAAGGCTGCAAGTGAGCCTTTTACTGCAAATGTTAGCGCAGGTTATGACGGTAGTGGCGATGCCTATAGAGAGTCTGCCTCAATCTCTGGAAAGGTTGAAGGCTTTGGTTACAGATTCGGAGCATCAAGTGTTGACAGCGGTAATTTAAGAGCACCGCATCAGACTGTAGACAACACAGGCTTCAGACAGAAAGCTGTTGATGGACTTTTATCATACGATCTGACAGAAAAACTTACTGTTGGTATTAACGGCGATTACTTTGATTCAGACATCAACTCCTCAACTGATGATTTAACTTCTTACGACGAGTTTTACGTAAAAATTCCAACTTGGAAGAGAAGCAAGGTAAATGTGTTTGCAGACATGCATGATCTTACTGAATCACTTGTGCATTTAAGATTTGATGCTTATACCCAGCGCAATGAGAAGATTATGAGAAATCATCTTAAGACCACAAGCCGCAGTGAGTCTGTAACCGATATGTCTCAGGGGCCTATGACTGTGCATATGGAAACCTCACAGAGCATGCAGGTTGGTATGGATAATGATGCCGATAACAGAATTATCACCAATGGTATTACCGGTATGAGCGAATGGCAGATTGGTGAGAGAAACTATCTGACAGCAGGTGCTGGTTTTGAAAATGACAGCTTTACTTCCGTAAGCTCAAGCAATGTGAATGGTGATCTTTCAGTAAATGTCAGCGGTTACCGTCTAAACAGCATGACTGGTGTATCAACTCCTGTATCACAGAGTGTATCAAGAACTGTTCCAATGTCTAATTCAAACACCGCACTTGCTGGTGGTCAGAGAACCATCTATGGATTCCTGTCTGATGAAATTGATCTGGTTCAGGATCTTAAAGGACATGTAGGTGCCCGCTATACAAAAGTTGATACTGATTCTAGCCAGAATATCAAAAATGATGCTCTGCACAATACAGTAACTGTAGGTGATACAGGTGAGAGCACCAATGTAAGAACCGTATTCAACGCTGGTCTTGTCTATTCAATTGATGAGAATACTTCAGCTAGACTGTCATTTGGTCAGGGCTTTAGAGCTCCTATCCTTCAGGAGAGATTCTTTACAACCACAATGGGAGGATCTACTGTAAAGGGCAATCAGGATCTCAAGGCAGAAACATCTAACAGCTATGAATTAGGTTTACGTCATGTAAGCGGTGAGCTGTTTGTTGATGTGGCAGCTTTCTATACTACATCTAAAAACTACATTACCACCAAGGATATTGTGGCAGGCTATGATGAATACAAACAGTATTATAACGTAGCTAGCGCTAAAACCTTTGGAGCTGAACTCACTGTTTCTTATGAGGTAGTGAAAAATCTGACTCCATATACCTCATTAACCTATATGAAGCGCAGATTTGACAATGACAGCCTGTTATTAGGGGCTACCTATGATTCAGATACTCCGTCATTGACTGCAAGAACCGGTCTTAAATATGAGTATGACTTCTCACTGTTCACCCTTACAACTGATGCATATGCAAGATCTCAGACTCATCGTGATTACACCTATGTTTCTGGTGACAGTGTAGCCCATTCTCATCAGGGAGGTTTTACCACCGCAAACTTTGAGGTTGGCGCTGCATTCGGTCAGAAGAAACAGTATCAGATCACAGCAGGATGGCTGAATATTCTCAACAAGCGTTACTACACAACAGATGCAATTGCAGAGCCAGGTTCACACGGCTTTATAACTGTATCTGCCAAATTCTAGGAGACTGCAGGGGCAACCCTGCATTATTTATGAATAAGAGATATTTCAACTTCAGAGAACTTGTTGTAATAGGAGTGTTCGCAGCTTCTGTCAAAGTTGTAACACTCATTATTGCTTTAGCAGGCGGCGGACTTAATCCGGTTTCTCTGATCTTAAAGAATCTTGTTTATACCACGCTGCTTGTAGTACTTCTCTACAAGGTCAGAAAAAGCATGGCTCTTACTTTATTCTCAGCTGTAGGAGCATTAGTAAGTTTCATGCTCTTAGGCGGTGGTATTACTACGGTGCCTGCTTCTATTCTGTCTGCACTTGTCTGCGAAATTCTCATTCTGCTTTTTGGTGGAATGAAAAGATTCTATGCACCGGTGCTTGCCGCCTTTTTCTATGATTTCGTTTCAAAGGGAATGTCCCTTACGGTAAGTTACATCATGATGCGAGAAACACCTGGTGTAATTGTTATGGTTGTTGGTATCGTTCTCATAGGCTACATTGGTTCTCTTATGGGACTTTTTACAGGTGTTTACTGTGCAAGGGAGCTTCGTCATGCTGGCATTATCAACCGCTAGAGAATCCTATCTGCATGGCTTTAACGTCAAAAGCAAGATGTTTTTATCCATAGCCTGCTCGATTACGGCTTTAACGCTCTCATCTTTCTATCCGTTGTGTCTGCTCTTTGCCATGACCATATCCTATGCTCTCTTGATGAAGCGTAACAAGGTGCTTATTGTCAGTTATTTTTTTATGGCACTTATGATGGCACTGTCTTATATGTGCATTAAAGTCATTGCCATTTATATCCCTCAGGTTGAAGAGAGCACAAAACTGTCTTTGATGAGTGTGCCTTTTTTGCGTGGAGCATGTGTGATGAACGCTGTACTGCCACTTACTCTTACCATCAGGGTTCAGCATCTTCTGACCACACTGTCTAACATGCATCTGCCTTTTATTATCTATCTTCCAGGTGCTGTGATGATCCGCTTTGTTCCATCCTTTATCAAAGATATCAAGCAGATCTTTGAGTCTATGAAGATAAGAGGCTTTGAATTTACCGTGAAGAACATTTTCTTTCATCCAATTCTTCTTATAAGAATGAGTTTATCTCCTTTAGTATTCATGGCGCTGCGATCATCTGAAGATCTGGGAATTGCCTGTGAGCTTAAAGGGATTGGAAATCATTCTCAGGTAAATATGAAAAAACAGTCACTGCATACAAAAGATTATGCACTGATGGCAACTGTGTTACTTATCTGTTTTTTATGTATTTTTATTCAGTTCACTCAGACTGGTGAATTAGTGAAAATGGCAGGTCACCCATGATAGAACTTGAAAAACTATCCTATACCTATGCTAGTGAGTCAAATGAGTGTTTAAAAGACATAAGTCTTAAAGCAGAGGATGGCAGAATCACCTTATGTACTGGAGTATCCGGCTGCGGTAAATCCACAATTATCCGTTTAATGAATGGACTTTGTCCTCATTATTATGGCGGTACTGTAAAAGGCAGAGTCTTAATTGATGGAACTGATGCTAAAGAAATGACTCTTGCTGAGCATTCAACAAAAGTTGGTTCTCTTTTTCAGGATCCCAAAAGACAGTTTTTTGCTCTCAATGTTGAAGATGAAATTGCTTTTGCTCTTGAATGGCAGGGGATAGAGAGACATGAAATAGTAGAGAGAGTAAACAGTGTGATATCCCGTTTCTCTCTTGAATCTGTACGCGATAATCCAATTGATGCCTTATCTGAGGGACAGAAACAGAAGGTTGGTCTTGCTGCAATTGTAGCTTTGGGAGTAAAGAATATTATTCTTGATGAGCCAACAGCAAATCTTGATGTTGAATCAACAAAAGAACTAGCCTTAATCCTTAATTCTTTAAAACTTCAAGGCTTCTGTATCTTTATAGTTGACCACAGACTTTACTACCTTAAAGATTTCGCTGATAAGGTAATTGTCATGGAAGATGGCAGGATTGTAAAAGAGGGCGGTTTTGATGTTCTAAGTCTAGAGACTGTTGAAAAATACGGTCTTAGAAAACCAGTTGTAGAAGACAGAAGAGATACTTTAAAAAGCACAGAATCTGACACTGAAAACTATATTAAAACTCATGCTCTCTCTTTTTACTATCAGGAAAAAAAGCCTGTATTCAATAATTTGAATCTTGTATTTCCAAAGGGACTGCATGTTCTATTGGGCAGAAACGGTATTGGTAAAACTACCCTGTGCCGTCTGATGCTTGGTCTTGAAAAGGCAAAAGGAGGTAGGGTTGAATTCAATGAGGCTCTAAAGGGCAATCCTTTATCCTTTGGGTCTATTGTCCTTCAAAACACTGATTATCAGCTCAATATGCGCACTGTCTACTCTGAACTTGAATCATGTTTTTATTTATCAGGGGTCAAAGACTCTAAAGAGAAGATCAAAGACATGCTTTCAATGCTTGATTTAAGTGAGTTTGAAAAAAGACATCCGCAGTCATTATCTGGTGGTCAGAAGCAGCGTCTTGTCATTGGTATGGCATTGTGCAAAAAGCCAAAAATACTGATTTTAGATGAACCTACATCAGGACTTGATGGCAGGAATATGCGAATTATCAAAAAGATGCTTAAGGATTATGCAGCAGCCGGTAACTGTGTAGTGGTTATTACACATGATTTAGAGCTAATCGATGATGACAATTTTGATGCCATAAGAATGCATTCATAACCAATTTTCTAATAACAAAAGGAACATACCATGATGAACTATGCAGAAAAAGTAAAAGAGCTTTTAAATTCAGGCAAGTCAATGGGACTTATGATGGTTGCAAGAAACGCCTCATGCAGTGAACTTGAGGCAGCATCCGTTTTAGATGATGCCGACAGGCTTATTTTAGATGGCAGTGAATTTGACAGGGTTTATGAGTTTTTAAAGGGATTTAGATCTCTTACATTCTTTGTCGAAAAAGGGGGCAACATCTTTGAAAATACCATTAAACTTGGAAATGGTAAAGATGGAATGGGGTATTTCAATTTATTTGATTCAGGCTGCCTTAACGGTCATCTTCTAAAGAGCAGTGTACATAAGATTGCCCTTTTAAAAATTCCGTTCATGCATCTTACATCTTATCAGACCGTATTCTTTGATAAGGATGGTAACAGTCTGTACTCTTTTTATCTGAGCCGTGAAAACCACAGACATGATGAGGCTGAGGTTTTAAGATTTACTGGATTTATGAGAGGAGAATAAAAATGAAAAAACTTATGATTATAAGCTCTGTAACCGGTAATACCTTGAAGGTTGGTGAGGCTGTACAGAAGGCGTTAACAGACTGTGATCTTGTCAGAATTGAAGATGATTTTGACATGGATAAATATGAGGCGATCATTGTTGGCTTTTGGCTTGATTCTGGCCACATAGACAATTCATCACTTGCCTTGATTCCAAAGATTAGGGACAAACGAGTTGTTCTTTTCGGAACCTTAGGAGGAGATCCTCAAGGCAAGGGTGCTGAGTTTATGATGAACAAAGTAAGAGCAATGGTTGATCCTAGCAACACTATTTTAGGTACATTCTGGATTCAGGGTAAGATCTCTGATGAGGTTATCTCCTTAATGTATGCTCATCATCCAAATCTCAAAGATGACAAGGCGCATCAGGAGAAAATCAAGAAAGCCTCAACCCACCCAGATGAAAACGATCTAGCATATGCCTCTCAACTTTCAAGATCGTTTTTTGGGGAGCAGTAATGAGCGTTCAGGTCTTTTATGAGTACGCAGGTCCCTGCGGACTCATCATTGCCATACTGGCTGTGATCTCACTTTTTTTGAGTGTCAGAGCCTTTATCTATACGTCTGTGGCATGGGCAGAGTTCAAGCGTGAGTATGTAAAAAAGAAAAACGCCGATCGTTGCCTAAAAGATTACAGGGGGCATAATCCTTTTATAAGGATTATTCTGGCAATGGTAAGTACTCATCAGAATCATACCGATGATTTAAGAGCAGAGGTCATGTATCTGTTTTACAGAAACTTTAAAACCATTATGAATTCACTTACGGTTTTAAAGATGATTTCAGTTATATCTCCTTTGCTGGGGCTTTTAGGTACAGTCACCGGTATGATCACCATCTTTGAGGAAATCTCTCATGTGACAGCTCAGGATCCTAAAATCCTCTCATCAGGGATCTATCACGCCTTAGTTACAACCGTGTTAGGCCTTAGCGTGGCAATTCCTGTTTTAGTGGTTTTTTATCTTCTGTCACTTAGAATGAAGATTTTTCTGTCAGAGAGCATTGAGTACACCTATCAGGCTGTAAGTTCATTCAATAGGACTGTAGAGCATCGTCATGAAACATCCGTTTGAAGATCAGGACGATCTGCATATTGATCTGACATCGCTTATCGATGTGCTCTTTATGCTCCTGATATTTTTTATTCTGACTATGAGTTTTACTCAGAAAGCACTGGACATCAATCTTCCAGAGAGCAGGTATTCAGATACTGTAAGCGAGAATACCATTTTGTGCGTGTCTGTATCAAAGGATGGAGAGTACTTCCTGAAAGATCAGAAGGTGGAACTTGATGATATTTCAGTAAAACTTGATGCCGACAGAAAATTAGAACTTGAAGTCAGTGCCGATCGCAAAGCTCCATTTGAAAAGGTTCTAGCTTTAGTTGACCTTTCAAAAGAAAAAAGAGAAGGCAGAATTTTAATTTCTGCGGTTTTACCTCATGAATGATCCTCTGATAAAAAAAAGCAATTATCTGACAGCAGGTCTTATGGTGCTGCTGTCAGCCGTATTTTTTCTGTATCTTGTTACATCTGAAAAGGCAGGTGCAGAAGCAGTCAATAGAAGCGAAACATCTGTCTATACTCTTACTCTTTTAAATGTGAAAAAACAGACAGTATCAACTGCTGGCAGTGAAGTTTCACCCAAAAAAGAGGCTGTAAAAAATAAAGACGAGACTCCGCAAAAAGACATTCCTGAACAGAAGACTGTTAAAAAGAAGAGTCTTGTAAATGAAAAAACAAAAGCAGAGACAAAGAAAAAGGTTGATAAAAAAGTAAAAAACAAAAGTAGCGAGCAGGTAAAAACAGCTTCAAAAAAAACTGAGTCAAAAGAAACAGCACAGACTGCATCACAGAATATAGCGTCAGCTGAGGCGGCATCGTCCCTTAATGCTATGCCTGTAAAAGACAGTGATTCCGAGAAGAACAAAGCAGTTTCAGCTCTTCTTAAAAGACTGCAGGAGATGAAAAAATATCCCACAAATGCCAGACGTCATGGTATTGAAGGTGAGTGCAGCCTGAAAGTTGAGATAAACAGTGATGGTACTGTCATAAATGGTGATTTGCATAAAGAGAGTTCCTATTCTGTTTTAAACAGGGAGTGTTTAAGACTAGTAAATCTTGTGAAAGGATTTAATACCCGCTCAAAAATATCACTGTCTGTAATTGTTCCTGTGAAATTTCGCCTAAACGACTGAGTAAACTTATCTAACTGTTGTTCTTACAAACAATTTCACTTAATTTTGGGATGAAAATTAAGTGAAATTAAATTAAAATTAGTTTGTATCAGTTGCGATGTGGCCATTATGAACAGAATCAAGAAATCAGCATTTTCAAAGAATACAGTCTATTTATATATAGTGCTGGTAGCGGTAATGGTCACTGTGTTCGGTTTCAACTTGGGCGCCATGATCTCAAGCAAGGTCAGACTGATAAATATCTTCATGCTTGAGATTTATGATATTGACAGTATGGTCAATACCTTTCTTTTAGGTGCTTTTGCAGGATCATTTCTAGGGGGCAGACTTACAACCGACACGGGTCGTGTCCAGTCAATCATTGGCGGTTTCTGTTTTGGTGTCATAGGTCAGTGTACCTCGGTACTGTCACCTACGTTCTCAACTCTGTTCATCGCTGAGTTTGCAACAGGCTGTGCCTTTGGTGTTTATCTTATAGCGGCAATCTGCTATATCACAGAGATTGCACCTGCAGCTCATAGAGGAAAATGCTGTGCTCTTTTACCGGTATTTTTTACTCTTGGAATTCTGATTGCCTTCTTCTTGAGAACTGTATTACCAGTAAACGGTATTTTATCAGTAGTTGTAATTATCTCTCTTTCAATACCTCTTCTTATCGTATCTTATCTAAGACTTCCAGAGAGTCCAAGATGGCTTGCTCTTGCTGATTCAAGTGACAGAGCTCTTACCGTGCTCATCCGTCTTAGAAACTCTACTTCAGAAGCTGCTAGAGAACTAGCAGCCATTAACGAAAGTTCATTAGGCGAGGACAGGGGAATTTCACTGTTTTTTAGAAACTCAATTTTCAGATCTGTTTTATGGACACTGCTGTTTCTTGAGGTGGCCATGCATTTCTCAGGAGTCTTGGTTGTTCCTTATATGTCAATGGATATGGTTAAAACCTATATGGCATCTGTTGGACAGAGTCTTCCATACAGCCGCAATGATATCAACTTCACCCTGCTTGGTATGGTGCTTATGGCTGCATTTTTAGGTGCTATGACCACTTTCCTTTTAGTAGACAGAATTGGCCGTCGCAATCTGCTGATTATTTCATCCATAATATGCGAATCAGTTCTTTTGATTTTCTTTTTCCTGAATTTCTTCCCACAGCCTGTAATAGGTCCTGTATCAACAACAATCAGTCTTTTAATGTTTATCTATGGGGCTGTAATTGCCGTATCGACACTTGTTGTGGTAATTGTTCCAGAACTTCTTGCTGCCAAGGGTAGAGAGCTTGGTATGACCTCTTCTCTTCTCGTGAATTTCGGCTCTATGATGATGGGGATGTTCTTCTTCCAGTCAGCAGTTCATGTGTTCGGAACACTTGCTGTAACCAGTATCTTTATCTGTTGCGGTATTCTGCTCTTTGCTCTTATCTCAAATATGCTTCCAGAAACCAAGGGATATCTTTTAGAGTCAATGGAAAACTCTATTTTCAATGAGCGCTCACTAAAGGCTGTAGGCCTTGATCGTGAATCAAATCAGTAATGAACACTGTCTATTAAGCCAGAGAAAGACAGTCTGTTTTGAATAAAAAAATCCCCACCGAGGTGGGGATCTGTTAATGATCTGTCCTACTTTTCAAGACCAGAATTGATCTCGCTTAAGTGCTCGACTTTGAGCTTTCCTTCTGCGTATAAGAGTGCAAGTCTTGATTCAATGTATCCGTATCTTGCCTCTGCAGCCTTCTGCATAGATGAGTACAGATTCTGAGTGGCATTAAGCACATCAGTCATGGTTCTTGTACCAACATCATAACCAGCGATTGTGGCCTTAAGAGCAGAGTCTGCTGAAACAACAGAGTTGTTGTAGGCAACTACACAGCTTATTGCAGCGTTTACGTTGTTGTAGCTGTTGTTTACATTGGATAACAGTGAACGATGGCTCTGTTCAAGCTTTTCTGATGCACTGATGTACTGAGCCTGAGCCTTGTCAACCTGAGCTGAGGTTGCGCCACCGTGGAAGATAGGAATATTAAGGGTAAGACCTACAGACTTGGACCAGTCATTACCGTTCTGCTGATAGTTTTTAACTTCTGTGGTATAGCTGGTGTAGCCGGTATTGGCACTGGCATTTAAGTCTAAGGTTGGTTCGTGACCTGAACGGGCAAGAGTGATGCTGTCTTTTGCAATGTCGCGGTTTACTACAGCCATCTGCAGTGACAGATTGTTTTCCTCTGCTGTCTTGATGATGGTTCTAAGATCATGTGGTACTCTTGGAGTATCAAAACGGCTTTCATCAAGCTTTGACAGTTTTGAGATGTCAATTGAGCGACCAATCAGCATGCGGATATCCTCATATGAGTTGATGAGGTTATTCTCTGCTGCGATCACGTTGGCAGATGACAGGTCGTATGCTGCCTGAGCTTCGAGTTTGTCGGTTTCAGCAATAAGACCAACCTGCAGTTTTCTGTCAGCCTCGTCTAACTGGCGCTTTAATGCGGCATTGTTAGCCTTGCTGTACTTTAAGGTATCAGCTGCGTTTAAAACGTTAAAGTAGGCGTTGCTTACTCTGACAATAAGATTCTGCTGAGCATCAGCATAGGCTAAATCCTTGGCAGTTGCTGATTTTTCAGCGATTGAGCGGTTTGCCCAAGCACTGTGACGCCAGATTGCCTGTGAAAGATTGATACCTGCAGTGCTTGATTTGTTACTTGCTCTTTCATTGTAACTTTCTACAATGCTGGTACGGGTTTTAGTGATTTTTCCGACTACATCAATTTGTGGTAACAGTGCAGCAGTAGCCTCTGAAAGAGATGCGTGGGCTGCATCAGCATCAGATTTAGCCTGAGCTACTACAGTATCGCGCTGCAGAGCTTCTTTATAGATATCCATTAAATCTTCTGCCTGAGCTGATAAGCATACGCAAGCAGATAAGGCAACGGCCACAGCGGAAAACTTTATATTCATCATTCCCTCAAAATAAATAGTAATAAACAGTTGCACACATTTTTTCAATTATACCAATTGTCGCAAATTTTTCAGCGAAAATACCAATTTCTACTGCGCATATTTCGCAATTTTGTCTGTACAATTAAAAGGTGAATACGGAGTTTTGCTTATGAAATGCATCAGATACATTGTATTAATCTGTTTTACCTTAGTTCTTTTTTCGTGCAAAAATGCATCATTAGATGAAAGGCAGTCATACGAAAAAGCTGTAGGTGATGTTTTAACTTTAAATGAATCTGACATAAGAGATCTGGTGACTTTAAGAAGGGATGATTTAAATTCCATATATTACGGGGACAAGGTTGCCGTAGCAACTTTGCACAGTGATGAAAGGTATTACCATGAAAATGAGGAGATTACTCTTCAGATTTCCGCGTTATGGCTTTTTTCACCATCAGAAATGAACAGCCGTATGAAAAAGAATTCAAAAGATTGTTCCTTACTGAGATTAAAACAGATAATAGGTGTTGCTCCCGATTACAGCTTAACTCACGTCTCCGTAGTACTTGTAGATCCTAAAAAACTCTATCGCCCCGCCTATGAAAGTGATCCTTTCGTAAATCACATGTCATTTACGCTATCAAGTGACAGTAAGGAATTTACAGCCTGGTTTAAAGAGAATAAAAAAGTGACAGTCTATCCATGGACAGCTCTTGGTTACACCTATGATTATGGTGCTGACGATCATTATGGTGTAAGTGAGTTTGTGCTTTTAAAAGGTGGGAAATATAAGACCATAAAAACTATCGATATAGAAAGCTACATTAAAAAGGGCTGTATGCTCTGATACAGCCCTGAGGCATAAATTTACAGAGCTTCCTTATAGATTGCAATCAGATCATTTCTGTCTAATGGCCTTAAGGCGTTTTTAAAGTCTCCAAACCAGTGAGAAAGAATATGATCTGCCATATCCTCAAAATGGCTGTCATCAATACCAAGTTCTCCAAGACGAGATGGAAGACCGATGCTGCTAAAAAAGTCAGCAGTACACTCAATGGCCTGTCTTGCAATTTCCATGTCGTCTGATCCTGTAAGATTAAATACATGTCTTCCGAAATTTGCAAAACGTGAGCAGGTATCCTCATTTAAGGAATATCTCATCCATACAGGAGTTAAAATTGCAAGTCCTACGCCGTGTGTGATGTCATAGTAGGCAGAAAGCTCGTGTTCCATGCCATGACATACCCAAGGAGAGCCGCATCTGCCCATTCCAAGAAGACCGCAGCAGCCAAAGGAACTTGCGTTCATAAGCTCTGCTCTTGCCTCATAATCTTCAGGATCTGCAATAGCTTTAGGTGCGTATTCAATTACAGTTTTTAGCATGGACTCACAGAAACCATCAGATAGCATTGTTCCATCTTTTACAAGATATTCCTCAAAAGTGTGCGACATGATGTCAGCAGCACCTGCTGCTGTCTGAATTGCAGGAACTGTGTAGGTATAGGTAGGATCACATACTGATACTACAGGATTTAAGTTGCCGAATAACGGCAGTTTCTCGTTTGTTTCTGCATTTGAAATTACAGCAGAGTTGTCGTATTCAGAGCCTGTGGCAGAAAGAGTTAAAACTGAAAATATTGGCAGGGATTTACCAACCTTTGAACAGTCCAATACAAGATCCCATGGATCTCCGTCGTAACAGGCTCCACAGGCAATATTTTTTGAGCAGTCAATGACACTGCCGCCTCCTGCAGCAAGAATGAAGTCAATATGCTCTTTTTTGCAGATCTCAACACCCTGTCTTACAGAGGATATTTTAGGATTAGGTTCAATCCCTGAGAGTTCGAAGATCTCAAAGTCCTTAAACAGCTTTTTGATCTTATCGTAAAGCCCTATCTTTTTGATACTGCCACCACCGTAGGTAAGCAGGAGTTTTTTACCATATCCTCCGGCAATTTCCGGAAGTTCTTCAATTCTGTTTTTACCAAAGAGAATTCTTGTTGGAAGGTAAAGTGTGAAATCGTACATTGTGGCCCCTTAGTTTTTTGAATATATAAGGGGATTATAGCTAAAACAGCAGTTATAGCGAGTGAGTAATGTTACAAAAAGCGTACAAACGGTTTTGAAGAAAATTCGTAAGGAAATTTAACAAATCTTTGGATAAGATCTGGTGGAGCTAGACGGGATCGAACCGACGACCTC
Organism: Succinivibrio sp.; assembly: GCA_051885305.1. GTDB lineage: Bacteria > Pseudomonadota > Gammaproteobacteria > Enterobacterales > Succinivibrionaceae > Succinivibrio. The sequence continues at coordinate 20,470 of JBJEWY010000110.1, forward strand.
TTGCATGCCATGCAAGCGCTCTCCCAACTGAGCTATAACCCCAAGGTGCGTGGTGGAGGTAAACGGGATCGAACCGATGACCCTCTGCTTGCAAAGCAGATGCTCTCCCATCTGAGCTATACCCCCACGTATTGGACATCATTTCGTGGTGGAGGTAAACGGGATCGAACCGATGACCCTCTGCTTGCAAAGCAGATGCTCTCCCATCTGAGCTATACCCCCACTATGATGCGTGGTACTTTATCTTGTGACGCTGTCACGTTCAAAAGCCGTTACATTATATATCCAAATTCTTTATCGTCAATATCTTTTTTGAATTTTTTTTTACAGCTCTTGTGTGACAAGGCTTTCGAGCCGATTTATATGCTTTTTAAGCTTAAAAAATTTTTTATCTAACGTGAAATCTTTTACTCAAAACAATTGGACTGTCATTGAGATAATCTGAAGTTATAAGAAAGATTAAGGTGACATCCTCCCCTACCTGTAGAGGTAGGGGCTTCCTGTTCGATAGCTCTAA
>JBJEWY010000111.1:0-20986 GCA_051885305.1 Succinivibrio sp.
TCATCCCAACCGCCTATAGAGGCGGGGGAATTCTTGCTAGATAAAGTTAAAAGAGAAGATAAGGTGGAGCGGGTGACGGGAATCGAACCCGCGTTAGCAGCTTGGGAAGCTGCAGTTCTACCATTGAACTACACCCGCAATTAAAATGCCGTCAGAAGACGGCATTCATAATACATGATAACGCTTTAAATTGCTAGTTTTCTTTTAATGTACTGAATACTGTCAGTAATGGTATTTGTGTCTGTTGCAGATGATGCTGAGGTGACACATTTTAATCCAGCATAATTGCCGTCAATTACCTCTCCATAGCATGTAAGAGGTAGCACCTGGCCTAAGATCTTAAGTCCCATGGACTTTAGCTCTCGTAATGTTGCCACAGTAAATTCCGCTCCTTTTGTGTAGAGGGCCTGAATATCTGGGCACTTTTCAAGAACCTTGCAGGTGATCTGTCCGTAAGCTGTGGAAATGATATCAAGAGCCTCGTTCTGTGATCGGTTGGTCTTTAGCAGCATTTCTTGGTATTCATCAGAGAGCTGGTTGTTGACTTCCATATTGTCAGATACTGCAAAAGCAATTGAGAAATTGTTGTAGCGGGTAATGATCTCATCAACCACTCGATTGATTTCGGCATTACGGCGCTGCTGATCCTCTAAAAGCTCAAGATTGTGAACGGTTACGATATTTACTTTTTCCTCAAGTCTTAAAAGTTCAACCTGAGCTGAGATTAAAGGGTTAACACCGCCTACGATACCAAAGATCTTAGCGTTTGTCGCATTGTGGGCAACTTTCTTGGTTCTTGTAACTTTTCTTGCCAGAGTTGCGGTAAATGGACCTGGATCTACAGCTAAGAACTTGATTTTTGATCTGACAACTGCGTCTGCTATCATGTTGATGTCTTCTTGGGAGGTACAGTCAAGCACAATAGCACGGGTTCCGCTGTCAGCAAGCTGTTTTATTCTGAGCGCAAGATTATCTGCACCCTTTAAGAATTCCTTCAAATGCAAAGCCTCAGCCTTATAGCGGAATTTTTCTGTGAAAAGATCAGCTACTCGCCCAGATTCAGCAGGCTGCAGATCTTCAAGACCTGCCAGTGATTTCTGTAAAGGCTTACCGTCAACTAGGATGTAACCTCCCACGTTGGTTCTCTTAAGGGTAGGGAAGGCTGGTACCACGATTGCAACTCTGTCAGTATCACCTAATGCATCAAGCAGGGCTTCTGTTTCTGTGCATGTGTTTCCGCGCATAGCAGGATCGATTCTTTTGGCGTAGAGTTTTACTTCATCCGATTTTAAAAGCTTGGCAGCAGAGAATACCATCTGATAACTTTGCTGAGGAGTGAGCTTTCTGGAGTTGGTTGCATATACAAGGCAGTCATAATTCAATACAGACGGATCTCTAAGTCCTCTTGAACTCATAAGTGAGCATACAGAGCAACCGTTTTTTTCAAGTAGTGAACCTACAGCAGAGCCGCCGGTTATTTCATCTGCAATTACAATACACTGTGGCATTACGTAATCTCCTAAATCTTTTTATCCTAAAGTGGCAATTTTTGCTCTTAATGTAAGCACGCTTGATGGAACAACTGACATTTCGTCTATTTCAAGCTGGATGAGCTTTGCCAGGAATTTCTCATCTGAGGCAAGTTCTCCGCAGATTCCCACCCAGATGCCGGCAGCATGGGCATTCTGAATTGTGGTTTCAATTAGTCGCACCACTGCATGGTGGTATGGATTTAAATACTTGCTCAAATCTGGATTCTGTCTGTCTGCTGCCAGAGTAAACTGTGTCAGATCGTTGGTACCTATACTGAAAAAATCCACAAGAGGTGCAAGTTCATCTGAAATGATGGCTGCAGCTGGGGTTTCAATCATGATTCCAAATTCAATCTGCTTTTTGAACGGCAACTCCTGCTCTGTAAGTTCAAGCTTGATTTCCTCTATGATGCTTTTGCATTCACGCACCTCTTCAACTGAGGTTATCATCGGGATCATGATGGAAAGATTGCCGTATACAGAAGCTCTGTAAAGAGCTCGAAGCTGGGTTTTAAACAGGTGCTTGTTGCTAAGGCACAGTCTTATGGCTCGAATACCCATTGCAGGGTTTTCCTCAGGTTTTAACATGAAGTATTCAGCTGTTTTATCAGCACCAATATCGAGTGTTCTGATAATCACCTTCTTGTCACCCATGCCGTTTAATACATCTCTGTAGATTGCAAACTGCTCTTCTTCAGTCGGATAATCATGAGCCTGCATAAAGATGTATTCACTTCTGAAAAGACCTATACCTTCAGCATCAGAGGCTTTGATAAGATCTATATCAGCAAGAGAGCCTGAATTTGCGTAGAGGTTGATTTTACGTCCGGCGCGGGTTTTGGTCTCAACTCCTCTGAATTCTTCTAAATGTGAGTGCTGAGCATCGTCAGTTTTTTTGATCTCGGTAAAGCGGTTTATTGTTTCCTCATCAGGATCAATATAGATCCTGCCGGAATTACCGTCTACGATGGCGTTATGTCCCTCAAGGGTAGTGTTCAGGTTATCACCGATGCAGACAATGGTTGGAATACCCATGGTTCTAGCAAAGATGGCAGTATGTGATCTGTTTGAACCCTTTGAGGTTATGATACCTGCAACTTTCTGCTGATCAAGCTGAACAGTCTCTGATGGCACAAGATCGTCAGCTGCTAAAATCACAGGACCAGAATTTGAGATGGTAAGACCGTGTTTTTTAATCTTACCTGCGTGCATCATCAGAATTTCATTCACACGTCTTGAAATATCGATAACATCAGCGGCACGGCCCCGCATGTAATCATTGTCCATTTCAAGAAACTGCTGCTCAAAACGTTTGGCAACCTTGTTTACAGCATATTCAGCATTTGCTTTTTCATCGACGATTACTTTCTTGATTGATGATACATAGTCAGGATCATCAAGCATCATCTGATGAATCTGAAAGACAACCGCATTCTGCTCACCAAGTTTTTCCAAAGAGGCATCATAAAGTGCACCTAACTGAGTTATGGCATGCAGCCTTGCTTTTTCAAAGCGGTCACACTCAGCATCAGAATTTCTGACAGTGCTTTTTTCTAACTCGGTTTTGATTCTTTTGATAAAGGTGATCACACCAAAGGCGATACCGGGATTGGCTGTAGTTCCGTTCAGCACAAGATTTTTAGGAATGTTATTCAACTTTGCACCTTAATTGCTGGAGTTTTTTTTTCTGATTATAGTTGCTAATCACTCATATGAACAGTATAAAACATTGCAAATAAATGTTTATGGTTTTAGATTTCAGGTCCTCAAAGGACTCCTTTGGTGAGCCATACACACACTTTCGTGGTAAAATACGACAAATTTTATCTAAGGAATTATGTCATGACTGTTAAGACAAGATTTGCACCATCTCCAACCGGTTTTCTTCACGTTGGCGGTGCCAGAACTGCACTTTTTTCATGGTTATATGCAAGACACTGCAAAGGTGAGTTCGTTCTGCGTATTGAGGATACCGACAGAGAACGTTCAACTCAGGAAGCAATTGATGCCATTTTAGAATCAATGGAATGGATTGATTTAAAGTGGGATGAGGGTCCTTATTACCAGACCAAGCGTTTTGACAGATACCGTGAGGTTATAGACAAGCTTGTTGCAGAAGGCAAAGCATACAAATGCTACTGCACCAAAGAGCGTTTAGAGCAGGTAAGAGCCGATCAGATGGCAAAGGGCTTGAAGCCTCGTTATGACGGTTTATGCCGTGAAGATCACTCTCAGCACGCTGCAGATGAGCCATATGTTATCCGTTTCAGAAATCCAGATGACGGTGTGGTTGCCTTCGATGACATGGTTAAAGGTCACATTGAATTCCAGAACAGCGAACTTGATGATTTCATCATTCAGCGTTCAGATGGTACCCCAACCTATAATTTCTGCGTTGTTGTCGATGATTGGGATATGGGAATCACCCATGTTATTCGTGGTGATGATCATGTAAACAACACCCCTCGTCAGATCAACCTGTACAAGGCCTTAGGTGCACCTGTACCAGTATTCTGTCACCTAGCTATGATCCTAGGTGATGACGGAGCTAAGCTTTCAAAGCGTCATGGAGCTGTATCTGTAATGCAGTACCGTGAGGACGGTTATCTTCCAGAGGCTTTAGTAAATTATCTTGTTCGTTTAGGCTGGTCACATGGTGATCAGGAAATCTTCAGCCGTGATGAGATGATAGACCTCTTTACTCTAGATGCAATAACCAAGAGCGCATCTGGTTTCAATACCAAAAAACTTGACTGGCTCAATGCCCATTACATGAAGACTATGCCTTCAGAAGAAGTTGCAAAGGAGCTTGTATGGCATTTGAACCGCATTGGTATTACTGATCTTTCAAATGGTCCTGCTCCAGCAGAAGTAGTTAAAAACTACTGTGAGCGTACTCATACTCTAAAGGAAATGGCTCAGAAAGCTGCCTGCTACTATCAGAATATTACTGAATACGATCCAGCAGGTGTTAAAAAGTGGATCAAGGAAGGTTCAGTTGAGGTTCTAAAGCAGTCAAAAGAAGCCTTAGAGTCATTAACAGAGTGGAATGCACAGGCAATTGACAAGGTTTTAGAAGAACTTTCAAAGCGCCTTGAAATCGGCATGGGCAAGGTCGGTCAGCCACTTCGTATAGCTGTTACAGGATCTGCAATGTCTCCTGGCATTGGTGAAACCATGATGCTTGTTGGCAGAGAGCGTACATTAAGCCGTATTGCAGCTGCTGTAGAGCATTTTTCAAAATAACTAAAGGCAGGGAAATCCCTGCCTATTTTCAGGTTAGCAACATGAAAAAATTTATTCTGCTGTTCGCTTTATGCGCAGCTGGCTGCTCTAACTTTGAGTTTAAAACCAACGTTGATCCATCAAATTTCAAAGAATACTTTAAACCATCAGCAGTTGAAGAAGTTACTGATGAGGAACTTGCAACAAAACCTAGTCGCTCATTGGGTGTTGTAAGTGGTTTATCCTGTCAGGAAGACGAAAACAAGCCTGTGGCTACAGAAGCTGATGCAAGAACCAAGGCCAGACTTGCTGCTGTCGATAAAGGCGCCAACGCTGTTCGTTTCGGCAAGTGTGTTCATTTAGAAAACACCAAATCATGCAGGGTATCAATTACCTGCTTTGCTGATGCTCTTATAGTTGATGATAAATAAAGAGCTTACAATAAGTCCTGTAGGTTATATAAAAACCCCCTATAAGGACAAGTTTGCAGTACCCAGGCAGCCAGGGCTGGTACCTGCTGCCTTAGGAGAAATCTGTTTTTATCCTCCTTACAATGATGAACTTGCTTTTGAAGGGATAGAAGGCTTTTCTCATCTGCATGTGCTCTTTCTCTTTGATAAAGTCTCATATAGTGAATTCAGACCGAAGGTCAGACCTCCTCGTTTAGGCGGTAATGTATCAGTTGGTGTCTTTGCTACTCGCTCACCATTTAGGCCAAACAGAATTGGTCTTTCAATTGTGCGTTTAAACAGAGTGATACGTGAAAGCGGTAAGGTCAGATTAGAGGTATTAGGCGCTGATCTTGTGGATAACACTCCGATACTTGATATTAAACCATATATTCCTTTTGTTGACAGTATCGCTGATGCAAAGGGTGGTTTTGCAGCTGAAAAACCTAAAATCTATCCTGTTGTCTTTGAAAACGACTGCGACAGGATTTTAAAAGAATCAGGTGATATGGTTTACAAGAGTGTTATTCAGGCTTTAGCACTTGACCCAAGACCAGCCTATAAAGAGGATGACGATCCGAAGGTATATTTTGCAAATCTTTACGATTTTGAAATAAGATTCAGATTCAGTCATGAAACAATTACAGTGACTGGTGTTAACAAAGTGGAGTTGTGATGTTGATTCGCTATACCCATGTGCTTTTTGATCTGGACGGGACAATCTACAATACAGAATATGCCTATACCATGGCACTGTTAAAGGTAGTAAAAAAGCACTATCCTCATTCAAAAGAGGATTATAAATCTCTGACAAGATTCATGGGATCAGCTGCAGCAGATACCCAGCGAGAACTGAACTTTAAGCATGAGGATCCCAAGATCCTGTCTAAAGAATGGTTTCATTATGTAAAACGCTATGCTGATACCATAAAACCTTTTGACGGAGTTATGGGCGTCATCAAACATCTTAAAGAAAAGGAAATTCATCTTGGGATCATCACCTCAAGAGACAATTCCTTTATTGATGGCGCAGGTGGTATTGCATCTCCAATGCCTACAGAACTTACACCTTATTTCGACAACTGTATCTGTGCATCAGATGTTAAAAATCCAAAACCAGCTCCAGATTCTATCCTAAAGTACATGGAGCGCACCGGAGCTAAAAGAGAGGAGATCCTCTTTATCGGTGATACTCAAAGCGATATAGACTGTGCAAAATCAAGTGGTGTTGATTTTGGTCTTGCTGTCTGGGGTACAAGACTTAAACGCTCTGTAAAGTGTGCTCACCACTTTTTAAATCCATGGGATATCATTTCAGCTGTATTCTATGAGGACAACCTCAATTACCAGTGGTTTAAATGGGCTCGTGAAATCCAGGCAATAGGTCAGATAGGTCTTACATACTGTGAGAACAAGTTTGATATTGAACGCTTTGAAAGGTTACGTGAAATAGCAGGATCAATGGTAGCAACCATGCTTCATGAGCCTGTGAAGGAAATAACTGAAAAGTTCTGCATGGAAAGGGGATACATCACACCTAAACTTGATACCAGAGCTGCTGTATTCAATGAAAAAGGGGAGATCCTTTTAGTCAAGGAAGAGCGTTCAAAACGCTGGTCATTACCTGGCGGCTGGTGTGATGAGAATGAGACAGTAACCTCTAATACCATCAAAGAGGTTCGTGAGGAGGCTGGAATGATTGTTCATCCATACCGTTTTGTCGGCCTTCTTGATAAGAGCAAATGGAATGTATTCAGAAATTTTCAGCCAGCCCATATACTTGCAGCCTTTACTCTGTGCAGAGCAGGTGAGGGTGCATTTTTAAAGAATGATGAGACGCTTGAACGCCGATTCTTCAGTGAGGACTCAATTCCAGTACAAGAGCTTCGCACAGGTACAACAACCATAGAACAGATTAAACTCTGTTTTGAGGCATACAGAACTGAAAACTGGGTCCCTGTAATTGATTAGGAGCTGATAATGAAGCTTAACGTTGATTTACATACACATACAATCGCCTGTGATCATGCATACTCCACATTAGGGGAGTATATTCGCTATGCACCTTCAAGAAATATTGTAATGTTTGCAACTACCGATCATGGACCTAAAGCTACTGATGCTCCTCATCCATGGCACTTCAATAATCTTAGAGTGGTTCCAAGGATCTGTGAGGGAGTTGCCGTATTAAGAGGTGCAGAGGCCAATATCCTTGAGGATGGAAGTATAGATCTTGAGGAAAATCAGTTAAAAAATCTTGATATAGTTCTTGCAGGTATGCATGGTCTGTTTTTAACAGACAACAAGGATGTAAACACCAGTGCCTATCTTAAGGTTATAAAATCAGGTCTTGTTGATGTTATTGCCCATCCTGGTGCTCTGTATTCTCCTTTCCACCACGAGGAGATGCTGTTAGCTGCTAAAGAGCATAATGTTGCAATTGAAATTAACTCTTCAAGTGATGTCAATTCTCGTATGGGATCAACTGACAACTGTATTGAAATTGCGACTCTTGCAAAAAAGATAGGCAACAGGATCTCTGTTGGTTCTGACTCTCATATCTGCTATTACCTGGGTAATTTCGATCACTCCTATATGATTCTAGAAAAGGCTGGTATTACAGAAGAACAGATCATAAACCGCACCCCAAACAGTGTGCTTGATTTCTTAGAATCAAGAGGGCATGCTCCGATTACAGAGCTTCGCGAGTTTTTTAAAAACTCTGACTGATAAAAAACAAAAGCCCCAAAAGGGGCTTTTGTGTCAGACTGGATTTATGCTTTAGTTAGAAGCACCAAACCATTTCTGATAAATCTTATCGTAGGTACCGTTTTCCTTAATTACCTTGAGACCATGGGAGATCCTGTCGGTAAGTTCTTTATTATCCTTTGAGGTGACAATACCGTACTGTTCAAAGGTAAAACGTTCGTTTAAAAGATATAAAAGATCGTTTTTAGATGTTGCAAGATAATACTCTAAAACTGGCTTGTCGTTGATTGCTGCAATGCAAGAACCCTTGTTAAGTTCCATAAATGATTCTGCAGCTGTATTGAACTGTGAAACAGTAGCACCTTTTAACTGTGATGCGAACATTGCACCAGAGGTTCCAATCTGAGCACAGATAACCTTACCTTCAAGATCGGTCAGTTTTGAAATCTTGTCCTTGTATTCTGTGCGTACAAGAGCGCCTAAACCAGCATCATAGTATGGCTCAGTAAAGTTAACAATCTTTGCTCTTTCATCAGTAATAGTAAAGCCAGAGATTGCAACATCAACCTGACCTGTAATTACAGCAGGGATCTGACCGTCGAAAGGCATGCTTGAAATATCTGTCTCATAACCTTCAACTTCAGCAATGGCCTTGATAATATCGATATCAAAACCGATAAGCTCGGAGCTTGTCTGATCCATAAATTCAAATGGAGCAAATGACGGCTCGGTTGCGACTTTTAGTACCTTGTCAGATGCAAATGCTCCCTGAGATGCTGCAGCAACAACCGCAATTCCCATTAACTTCTGAAAAATATTCATATAAACCTCTTTAGGCAAAAAGCTGAACTAATACTATAATTTAAAGAGGTGGTTATATATTTTCAAGTACTTCACTTAAAAAAGATCTGTCCATCTTTTGTCTTTTGAGGAGTTTTTACATGGCATTTTTTCATTCTTTATCTGAGCGTACTGAGAAAATAAAGCTTGTTGCCTACAATATCAGACGCGGAAGCGGTGTTCGAAACGATTATACTGAAACAGACGGTGAGCTTACCCTTAAAAGAGGTGCGGTAAAATATCTAAAGCAGATTGAACTTCTGCACTTGGAACTGTTCAGATTCCCTCTTTTCCCTTGGCTTAGCTGGATCTACCGTTTCAGAGCCCGTGATCTTGTCAGTGTCGTTGTGGATAAAAATGATCAGGTAGTAGCTTATGATCTGTTCTTTTTTGAACCATCAGAGGCTAACGAAAAGCTCATTCATGAGATCTATGTCGGTGTAAAGTATGAATATCAGGACAAGGGTCTTGGTGTGAAACTTAGAATGTATTCTTCAAAATGCTATGACAACGGTTATTTAGACGGTATTTCAACCTTAGCCGCTCATGACAATATCAAGGCTCTTAGAACAGCCCAGAAAGCAGGATTCGGTATTGTCAAAGAATCGGTGAAACCAAGAGCGATGTATCTTGTAAAACGTCTGACAAGGCGTTTTTAGAAGTTATTGATACAATTAAGGCCATCAGATGATGGCCTTAACTCATTTTACTTGGTTACCTTTTTGAACTTCAGACGGTGCGGAATTGCCGCATCTCCAAGGTTTGCCTTTTTCCAGGCTTCGTATTCTGTATAGTTGCCTTCAAAGAAGGAAACCTTACCCTCATCACCGTAATCAAGGATGTGAGTTGCAATACGATCGAGGAACCAGCGGTCATGAGAAATAACCATGGCGGCACCAGGGAACTCTAACAGGGCGTTCTCAAGAGCACGCAGGGTTTCAACATCAAGATCATTTGTTGGCTCGTCAAGTAACAGCAGGTTGCCACCTACCTGTAACAGTTTGGCAAGCTGCAGACGACCTCTTTCACCACCAGACAGAGAGCCTACTCTCTTTTGCTGATCAGTTCCGCGGAAATTGAATCGTCCGATATAGGCTCTGGCAGGGATCTCGTAAGTACCAACCTTGAGGATATCCTGTCCCTGGGAGATTTCATCAAAGACGGTGTTGTCATCATTCATCTTGTCACGGAACTGTTCAACATAAGCGGTTACAACAGTCTCACCAAGTTTGATTGAACCAGAGTCAGGTTTTTCAATACCTGTGAGCATTCTAAAGAGGGTAGACTTACCAGCACCATTAGGACCGATAATTCCGACGATAGAGCCCTTTGGAATTGAGAATGACAGATCGTCAATTAAAACCTGATCACCATATGACTTGCAAAGGTGTTCGATTTCAACAACGGTGTCACCAAGTCTTGGCCCAGGTGGAATATATAATTCGTTAGTCTCATTACGACGCTGATACTCAACTGATGAGAGTTCCTCAAAGCGTGAGAGTCTTGCTTTTGATTTGGCGTGACGACCTTTAGCACCCTGACGAACCCACTCAAGCTCTCGCTCAATGCTCTTGCGACGGGCTGATTCAGTGCTCTCTTCAATCTGAAGTCTCTTGTCTTTTTGATCAAGCCATGAAGAGTAGTTGCCCTCCCATGGAATACCCTCGCCACGGTCAAGCTCCAAGATCCATCCTGCAACATTATCGAGGAAGTAACGATCATGGGTAACTGCTACTACAGTACCAGGATACTGATGGAGGAACTGCTCAAGCCAGTCAATTGATTCTGCATCAAGATGGTTTGTAGGTTCATCAAGTAACAGCATATCAGGCTTTTCAAGAAGAAGACGACATAAGGCTACACGTCTTTTCTCACCACCTGATAACACTTTGATCTGGCGTTCAAATGGTGGCAGTCTCAAGGCATCTGCCGCCTTATCTATCTGCACTTCGATATTGTGACCGTCATGAGCCTGAATTATGGCCTCAAGCTTGGCCTGCTCTTTTGCAAGTGCATCAAAATCAGCATTCTCATCGGCATATTCAGCATATACCTCGTCAAGTCGCTTTAGAGCCTTTGATACTTCAGCAAAAGATTCTTCGATTACTTCTTTTACAGTTTTCTCTGGATCAAGTACCGGTTCCTGTGGCAGGTAACCAATTTTGATGCCAGGCTGTGGACGTGCCTCACCTTCATAATCTGTATCAACACCTGCCATGATTTTGATAAGTGTTGATTTACCAGCACCGTTAAGACCTAAAACGCCTATTTTGGCACCAGGGAAAAATGAAAGAGAGATGTCTTTTAGAATCTGTCTTTTAGGTGGGACAATTTTACCCACACGGTTCATTGTATAAATGAATTGAGCCATATTTTTCCTCATTTGAATGACTTTCTTATTGTACCATGAAAAGAAAAATAACTCAGTTCAGTATGAGTAGTAAAAAAAATACCGCCTAAAGGCGGTAAGAAATGTCATTGTTTTTTAAGTAACTAGCTTTCCTGTAACATCTGCAGGGCAACCTGAGGTCTTGTATTGGCCTGTGTCAGAATTGATACAGCACTCTGCTGAGCAATCTGGGCTGCGGTCATTTTTGAAACTTCCTCAGCATAATCGGTGTCTCGTATCTGGGCCCTTGAGTCTGATACGTTTTCAATAATATTTTCCTGATTTCGGATAGTTGATTCAAGGCGGTTCTGGACCGCACCGAACTCACCGCGCTTAGTGTCTACTGCACTTATGAGATAATCAATACCTGCAAGTACAATCTGAGCTTTTGACTGGGATGAAATATCAATTCCAGAACCGTTTACATCGTACTTGAAGATGTCTGAAAAAGAGTAGGTCTCTGGAACTGCTGATGTTCCGCCTACAGGCATGGTGAAGGTTGAACTGTTGTAGACCTTGGCTGTGTATTTTGCAAGAGAATCAGTATCAAATCCAATTGAGAGATCAATCTTGATTACAGATCCTGGATCAGGGCTTATCTGGAATCTTGCAATTGAGGCGGCACCACTTAAAAGTGGCTGACCACCGAAAGTGGTATCACGTGCAATACGGCAGATTTCCTCATTCAACTGATCTACCTCGTCCTGAAGAGAACGGCGGTTGTCCGTTGAATTTGTGCCGTTAGCAGACTGGATTGCTAAGGTTCTGATTCGCTGCAACATGGTTGTGATTTCATCCATGGCGCCTTCTGCTGTCTGAGCATAAGCAATACCGTTTTGGGCATTGCGGTTGGTCTGCTGCAGGGAATTTAACTGAACTGTGAGACGATCAGAGGTCTGGATGCCCGCAGGATCGTCTTTTGCCTTGTTGATTTTGTAACCAGTGGCAACTTTCTCATACGATGAGTCAAGTTTTGCCGTTTCCTTATTGATGGTTCTCTTTGCGTACATCGCAGAGAGATTGGTATTTATAAACAATGACATCGCATTTATCTCCTTTTATGTGGCAAAAAAATGCCACTTTTAAGGAGATATTAAAATTTCATGCCAAGTTTATAAAAAAGCCTGCATTTTTTGCAGGCTCTGGAGTAGGTGTAGATAACACTCAATTTTTAATGTTATTTCTGGTTTGAATCATCTGATGCATCTGTAGTAAATGCCATCAGATTTTCCACCTGATTCTGGGCCATCATCCTGATCTCATGAACTTTCTGCTTTGAATCGTTGATATTATTGAAACAGTCTTCTGTGATGCTGTTGATATTGGTGATTGACTGATTTACGTCAGCTGCAATAGAAGTCTGTTCCTGACATGACTGCACAATCTGCTCTGACATATCGGTAATGGTGGCAATAATGCCCATAATCTCTTCGATAGCAGAGTTTGCTCTTGAACTCTGGTGAACAGAGTTATCCATTTCCTGCTCACAGGATGCAACCACGGTAACACAGCTTTTTACTGCAGCAGAAAGTCTTGAAATGGTGTCAGCAACCTCAGATGTTGAATCAGCAGTCTTTGTTGCCAGATCACGAACTTCATTTGCTACCACGGCAAATCCTTTGCCGTGCTCACCAGAGCGGGCAGCCTCAATGGTGGCGTTAAGAGCCAGAAGATTGGTCTGATCTGCAATTGCCGCAATTGTCTTTACAATAGCGTTGATCTGTTCACCCATCTCGTTGATCTTCTGAATAGCCTCAGCAGTATTTCTGAGTTTATCTGACAGTGAATGAGTGGTTGTAATGTTGTCCTGCATGGTACAGCGACAGGTATCAGATGCTGTTTCAGCTGTCTGAACCTCTGTTAAGGTAGAACGTGCAAATTCTGTAACCTTTTCAATAGTGCTTTCCATGTTTGCTGTTGCAATTGCAACTGAATGGGCCTTGTCACGCTGACATGCCATGGCATCAGCTGTTGAGTCGAGCATGGATGAATTTGAGTTCACCATTGATACCATCTGTGAGAAATCTGTATTGAGTTTGTTGACGGTTTTCTGAAGAGAACCTGCAACCTCGTCAATCAATGTATCGATGCTTCCGATTTCATTTTTTCTCTGTACTCTGTTGCTGTTACGCCTTAAATCACCAGAGGCAAGCTTCAAAAGTGATTTCCAGACGTGCTTTACCTCGCTGTTTAAAGACTTTGCAAGGAATACAGACTGAAGAATAAGTGAGAGAACAGTAATGACAAGTACGGCATACAGGGTATAAACCACCTTGTTGTATGATGCTGTATTAAGATTTCCTGTTTTTACAAGGTTATCTACAGTAGAAAGTAGCATGGAACAGGACTGAATGCCGACATATAGAGAATTTTTGCTCTGACCGTCAGCAAGCACCTGTCTTGTCTGATCTGAAAATCTTGTGATCTCCTGCTTCAACTGCATCGCAGAACTGTTTGAGTTGAAAAATGCTTTGTATTTCGGAGCGTTGATGATTTCAATCATGTTGTTCAGAGCATGTCCTGCCTGAGAGTGAGCATTTGCTGAATTGATGTTCTGATTCATCTGCGCAAGAGAAGATGCGATAGTGTTGATGTCAGAATAAATGTTCTCAACGCAGTGTTTTTCCTCAACGTAGGAATTGAGATTTAAGATAATAAATACAGAGCCACAGGCGAATATGAGAATAGCGATGACGAATGAAGCAATAATACGCTGAACGATGGAAATATCGCCAAAGTGAAGGGTAAGTATAGATTTAATAAATGGGGCTGATCTGTAGGTAAACACTTCTGGTTTGATTGAGACTGAAGAATCCTCTGTTTTCAGCTCGTAATCATTGACCTCTGGTTCCATTTCAGTTGCCAGTTTCTCAGTTTGTTCCATAAATCATACTCTCAAATCAGGTGCGGTTATAATTCTGACTTTAGGGTACCGCATTAATAATAATCGTCACAGACAGGCAATATCTGCAACAATAATTCTCCTGTATTGATAATTTTAAGAGATCTTACGAAATTATCTACAGAAATTTTTGGATAAATTGGAGTTGTCGCAAGTTTTTCGTTACAATTATGAAGTATTGTGTAAATCCTTTTTGAGGTTGGAGACTGAAAATTGGCTAAAAAGGAAAAACAGCCAGGCAATGTAATCGCTGTAAACCGTAAGGCATCCTTTGAATATTTTATTGAGGATCGTTACGAGGCAGGTCTGTCTCTGCAGGGCTGGGAAGTAAAATCCCTGCGTGCCGGTAAAGCCAATATTTCCGAGGCCTATGTAACTGTAAAGGATGGCGAGGTTATCATGCTGGGATCTATTATTAATCCGCTGAAGACCAGCTGCGCCTTTGTGGTTAGTGATCCTACAAGAACCAGAAAACTTCTGTTATCACGCCGTGAAATAGACAGACTTACAGGCTGTGTGCAGCGTCAGGGCTATACCTTGATCCCGCTTAAGATGTACTGGAAGGGATCCTGGGCAAAACTTGAGGTTGGTGTTGCAAGAGGCAAGCAGGAACATGATAAGCGCGACTCAATCAAAGACCGTCAATGGTCAAGAGATAAGGAGCGTATCATGAAAAAGAGTTTCAAGTAACAAAGAGGGCCACTACAGAATGTGGCCCTGTTCTTTTAGTCGGCGAGTCTTATTCCGTTTACCGCACTGTTGAGTACCATAACTTCATTAGAGTTCTCATGCAGTATTTCATCTAATGCAATATCCATATACTTTAAAACCTGTTGCATCTTGGCAACTGATGGCATTGGTTCGCTGTTTCTGATTTCACCTAGAATGCAGTTTGCAAGATCGTCATAGGCGATAAAACTTTCATTTAAGATATTGTTCAATGGTGGAAGTTCAGCATTGGTCAAATACCTAAACTTGGCGTTTTCTTCCTCATTTAGGAACTTGATAAGTTTTTGGGCTAGCTCCTTATGTCTTCCTTTCTGTGGTATGGCATAGGCTTTGACCTCATAAAAAGGTGAGATTGAATGCCCGTTGTTTAGTTTAGGCAGAGGTGCAATACCGTAGTTAAGTCCTGCCTGTGCGTACTTGCTCATAGCCCAAGGTCCGTTGATTACAGCCGCTGCATGCCCCTTTATGAACATCAGATCAATGATGGACTCTCCTTTTTTGGAGAGAACTTCTTTTGGTACGCATTCTTTTGTAAAGGATATGAGTTCTCTTATGCCGTTTATGGCATTATTTCCATTAAGGCCAATATCAAAAATATTGTGGCCGCCATTTCTAGTTTTCCCAAAAACATAACCTCCATTTCCAAGAATAAAGCCGTTTGCAAAGTAGAATTTTGAAAAATCTCCGATAAGTCCGTATGTTCCTGAATCTTTTACAGATGCGGAGTAGCGTTTGTATTCTTCTAAAGTTTCAAAAGGATACTCAAGCAGATCTCTGTTGTAATAGACGACCAAAGAATCTATTGAGCGCGGACAGGCATATATATCATTGCCGAATGTTACAGCTTTTACTGATTTTGGATCGTAACGACTGGAGTCTTCCTTCATAAAAGGAAGCGCGATGATCATATTGCCCGATACAGCCTCTGTAAGTCTCTGCGTTGACAGAATGAAAATATCTGGTGTGACCTCTTCACCTCTTAAAAGTTCGTCATAATGCACGGAAGCTTTCTTTTCCTTTATAAGAACAGTGCAGTTGTTTTCTTTTTCAAATTTTTCAATAAGGGGTATAAGAGCATGACTTTTGTGCTGATCCTCCCATAAGATGATCTCTTTTTTTAAAGAACTGCTGTTTAACTCTGCATGTGCATTAACTACAGAAAAAACAAGAAAGATACCTGTAACTAATAGTTTTTTTGCTGCCATTTTATATTCACCGTACAAGATTCAAATTCACAGTGAAAATGTAACAAATCACAGTTAATTTGCCATGAAGACTTTGTAAAATTATTTTTACAAAGGCCGTTTTTAAGCCTTTTTAAAGTCAAATGCGCAGGTCTTTAATTGACTTTTTATATAACTGTTCGTAAATTTATCTAGGCTGTTTTAGGAGATATTCTTGTGATTGGATTTATTGGCGCAGGTAAGGTTGGGGTTTCGCTTGGGCGCTTTTTTGCTATAAACAAAATATCTGTGTCAGGTTTTTATTCTAAGACCTTAGAACATGCTGAGAATGCAGCCTTAAAAACTGATAGCCGCTTTTATGAAGATTTAAAATCCCTGGTTTTGGTAAGCGACATAATCTTTGTTAATGTACCTGACAGAGAAATAGCTGATACTGACAGGAACATTTTCAAAAGCATGAAAGATGAGTTAAAAGATAAGATCTTCATTCACTGCTCAGGTGCTTTATCTTCAAATGAAGGTTTTAAAAATCTGTCATCTAAATGTATGTGCGCATCGCTCCATCCAATGATGGCTTTCAGTTCAGAGAATACACCAGTAGAGAACATTAAGAAGTGTTTTTTCACTATTGAATGCTCAGATGAGTGCTTTGAGAGACTGTGTCCTTTAATAAAAAAACTGAATTTGTGCTTTAAAAGAATTACCTCAGAGAGTAAAACTGAGTATCATTTAGCCTCAGTACTTGCAAGTAACTGTGTAACTGCACTTTTTTATATGGCACAGAACCTCCTTAAAGACTGTGGATTTACAGAAAGTCAGTCTCGTCAGGCTTTAAGCTCTCTGTTAAAAAAGAATGCTGATAACATAATCTCATCAGGAGTGTATGATGCTCTTACAGGTCCTGTTGAACGAAATGATATAAACACAGTTAAAAAGCATTTATCTGTGCTTTGTGAAGATGACAGAAAACTCTATGCTCTTTTGAGCAGAAAACTTCTTGAGATAGCAGGTGTAAAACATAAGCACAATGATTATTCTAAGCTTGATATGCTTCTTGATGAGACTAAGGAGAAATTTCAATGAAAGTAACTGTAGCGACCTTTGACAAGATGAAAAAGGAAGGCAGAAAAATAGCCTGTCTCACATGCTATGATTACACAACGGCAAAAGTAATAGACAATACTGATATAGATGCGGTGCTAGTCGGGGATTCTCTTGGTAATGTCATGCTTGGTTATGAAGATACCCTGTCTGTAACTATGGAAGACATGATTGTTTTTACAAGGGCCGTATCAAGAGGTATTAAAAACAAGCTTGTTATTTCTGACATGCCTTTTATGTCCTATCAGGTAAATGATGAAACTGCTCTTATAAATGCCGGTCGTCTTATCAAAGAGGGCAGAGCAAATGCTGTAAAACTGGAAGGTGGTAAAAGAGTGGCCTCAGCCATTAAAAAGATCACCGATGCCGGAATTCCTGTCTGCGGTCATCTTGGTATGACTCCACAGTCTGTAAATGCCTTTGGTGGTCATAAGGTGCAGGGCAAAACCGAAGAGGCTGCAAAACAGCTGATTGAAGATGCTTTGGTACTTCAGGATGCCGGCGTATTTGCAATCGTGCTTGAGTGTGTTCCAGAAAAGCTTGCCGCTATTGTTACTGAAAAACTCTCTGTTCCAACAATAGGAATAGGTGCAGGTGCATCCTGTGATGGTCAGATTCTTGTATATCAGGATATGCTTGGCATGTATAAGGACTTCTCACCAAAATTTGTAAAACATTATGCAAATCTTGGTACCGCCATGGAAGATGCCTTTAACTGTTACGCTAAAGAGGTAAAGGCATCAGAGTTCCCATCACAGGAGCACACTTTTAAAATTGATGATGAGGTTTTAGAAAAACTATACTAAATCTCACATTATCTTTTTCAGTTCAAAGCAGATATCATTTAATATCTGCTTTGTTTTTTCTACATCAGTAAACATCGATGTAAAAAGCATGTTTAAATTCTCCTGAAAATTATGAGGAAGAGTCTTTGCATGCTTTAGCGCGTATTCGACCATTCTTTTCTCTCCAGGATGCAGAAGCGAATTAAGAGCGAAAATGATATCAAAATAGGATTCAATAAAAGCGCTTACACGGTGGTTAATGCTGACTGTATCTCCTCTTGAACAGGCTTTTAGGATCTGTTTGTCGTATGACGGCAGATTTCCTGTCAGAAGATCGTAGTTTCGTTTAATAATGTTTGTCTTCAATTCTTCAGGATAGGGGATAGAAAATTCTTTCTGAAGCTCCTTCAAGGAGTTATTCCTGTCATAAATGATTTTAGAATTTACAAGGTTGTACCACATGCAGGTGGTATAGCCATTTCTTGAGCTGTGCCTTTTTGCTACATCAGCAACATCATTTGCAAATGAAGAAAGATCTCTGTAGATGATATCGATGTCGATACCGTTTTTTAAGGTACAGTCATCTTCTGTTTCAAAAAAGGTATTGTTAAGTTCTATTCTGTCACAGCACTGCTGCAGGATAATATTCCTGTTTTCTTTTACAGGAATTCTGCTGCAGTAGATATAAAGATCATAGTCGGAATTCTTATCAAAACATCCTGTTGCTCGAGAACCGCCAAGAGCGATGGCTTCAATTTCATTGAGGCTTAAAAAGAGATTGCAGAGTTTTTCAAAATACATAATTATCCTTTTGATGTAACTAGGTTATCTGATTTTACAGCCTGTTATTTTTCTTGTAAAAAATTCTGTTTTACTTTCGAAAAGCAGATCAATATAAGGGAATGTCAGCTCTACAGATCCACATGCTATGGATTGTACAAAAGGAGTGTTTCTATAAAAAAAGAGATCTCTAAAAATGGTAGAGATCTCTTTGTGCTTTCTTATTTTCATTTCCTGAAAATGAGCAGTTCACTGTAATTATGACCTGTGCTTCAGGAAATAAGTGCTATCTATTCTATTTTATGGTTGGATCAACATGCTTGTTCATAAAGTCCTTGTCAGCTAAAAGCTGTTTTGCCATTTCAAGGGCGTGGTCAAAATCAACAGCAATAGCACCATCAAGGTTCTTATGGATACCTGCTTTCTGCAGAATTGCACGTGGCTGAGGACGTACAGCGGAGAATATCACAAATGTCTTGTGCTCACGGCAGATTCGGATAATATCCTCAATAGAACTCTCGCCAGATGCGTCAAGGTATGGCATGAAACGCATACGCAGAATCAGAATTCTTGGCATCTGTTCTAAAGATTTCATTTTGTCACAGAACTCACTGGCAAAACCATAGAACAGAGGACCGTTAATCTGCAGAACGATCACGTCATCAGGAATTTCAATGTCATCATCTGCAGGATCATCTCCATCCTGGGCCTCATATTCTGTGCGGTGATGCTGACGGCGAACTTCAACAGAACGTGCCATATGACGCATGAACAGTAATGATGCGAAGGTTACACCAACACCGATGGCGACTGTCAGGTCAACTAATACAGTAAGGGCAAAGGTTAAGAACAGAATTGTTCTGTCTGATGGACTAATCTTTGAAATCTGTATGAAGTGCTTGAGATCAGACATACCCCATGACACCATGAACAGAACTGCTGCTAATGCTGCCATTGGAATGAATGCCAGGATATCCATTGCTGTGTAGAGGAACACCAGAAGGAACAGTGCATGGAAGATACCTGCAATTGGAGTTCTACCACCAGCTTTAATGTTGGTTGCGGTTCTTGCAATGGCACCTGTAGCAGGAATACCACCAAAAAGACCTGATGCGATATTTGCTACACCCTGACCTACAAGTTCCTGATTTAAAGAATGCTTGTGACCGATAAGACCGTCAGCAACAACAGCTGATAGAAGTGCCTCAATACCAGCTAAGAATGCAATGGTAAATGCAGAAGGAACCAGCGCTCTTATTTCTTCTAAAGAGAAGGTTGGCCATACAGGATCTGGCAGACCCGTAGGGAGATTTGGGAATCTGCTACCGATGGTTTCTACTGGCAGTGAGAATACATAGGCAATTACTGAGATTAAAAGAATTGACACCAGATATGATGGAATCTTTGGTGAAATTTTCTTGCAGATAATGATGGTTGCAAGACCAAGCACACCCATTGCAAGAGCAGCAAGTGTGGTTTTATCCAGATTGGTAAGATATACCTGCCACTTGTTCAGGAAGTCAGCTGGAACATTATCTATGGTAAGACCAAAGAAATCCTTTACCTGTGAAGAGGCAATGATAACAGCGATACCTGTTGTGAAGCCTGTAATTACAGGGTATGGGATATACTTAATGAGTTTTCCCAACTTGGCATAACCTGCAATTATCAGGATCAGACCTGCCATGATGGACGCGATGATAAGACCGTTGAATCCAAACTGGGCGATAATATTGAAAATTACTACAACGAAGGCACCAGTAGGTCCACCGATCTGAACTCTTGAACCACCTAAAAATGAAATAAAGAAACCTGCAACAACAGCAGTTACAAGACCTTTATCAGGTGATGCTCCGGCAGCAACTGCCATAGCCATAGCCAATGGAAGGGCCACAATAGCAACTGTTAGACCTGCAATGAGATCTGCTCTGAAGTGGCGGAAGGAATAACCTTCTCTCATACAGGTTACGAGAGCTGGTACAAAAGGATTTGCTGTTTTCATAAAAAATAAAATACCAAAACCTGAAATATCAGGCTTTACAGACAAATATAAAAAGGGATAAATGAAACTTATTCTGCTCTTTAAATGTTGAATTTCGAGATCAGAAATAAAGTGACCCCATTATATCAAATTGTGATCTGTATAAAATAAATTCACTAAAAAATGGCACTTAAAATAGTTTATTTAGTCAGGTAAATATATTTAGTGTACTTTGTAAAAAATAAGTAAAAAAGCCTTCCTCTGAATGAAAACAGTATGTTCACCATTATCGTTTTATCTTGTTTGCATATTGTTGCATCACCTACAGTAATTACGCATTAAGAAATAATTAAAAATCTGAAAGCAGATAAATAAGCTAA
>JBJEWY010000112.1:0-20489 GCA_051885305.1 Succinivibrio sp.
TGTGCTACTGGCTTTGAGACTGTTCTTTTGGAGCCTTAAAATCATGTATATGAAAGCTGTGTAAATAAATGCTTGCAAAGTCGTGAATTTTTAGTAAAATAGTCCCGTTCAATCAGCTGGTGAGGTGTCCGAGTGGCTGAAGGAGCACGCCTGGAAAGCGTGTATACGCGAAAGTGTATCGAGGGTTCGAATCCCTTCCTCACCGCCATCTGTATGTTATTCTAAATTTTCCGCATTCAATCCTACATCTCTGTTTTCAGAATATAAAGCTTTATTATCAAGTTAAAACCTGCTGTTTTTGCATAGTTATTGCTTAACTTATGGATTAGTAAAAGAAAAGGCCGCTATAAGCGACCTTATACAATCAATTTTTTGTTATTTGGTTTTCTTCCAGATAAACCAGTTGTATAAACCAATCATCATTCCACCGCCAATGATATTGCCGATGGTTACAGGGATCAGGTTATTGAAGATAAAGTTTGCTACATTAAGATCAGCATAATGTGAAAGTGTAGCCTCATCTAAAAACTCTGGAATTGCAAAATTCTCAAGGACAATACCCATTGGGATCATGAACATATTGGCAATGCTGTGTTCAAAGCCTGAGGCTACGAACATGCCGATAGGGAAGATCATAACCAGAATTTTATCGGTTACGGTTTTACCACCCCATGATAACCACACTGCAACACATACCATGATATTGCACACGATACCTAAACACATCGCTTCAATAAAGCCTCTAAAATATGCATAAGAGCCGTTTCCGTCAGATGTATACACATGATGGATCTTATGCAGAGCTGTGTTTAAGATAGTGTGGCCCCAGTCCCCATGGAAATTCATATAGGTTCTGCCGCAGAAAATAAGTGCAACTACAATTACAGCACCTATGAAGTTACCAAAATAAACAGTACACCAGTTCTTAAAAAGGGTAGCCCAGGTGATCTGTCCTGATGCTTTAGCAATCAGAGTAAGGGTTGATGAGGTAAAAAGCTCACCACCTAATAGCACTACAAGAAACAGTCCAAGAGCAAAGAACAGACCGCCAGCTATTTTGCCAGGGCCTTCTCCTAATGCAGCAACTGCTGTAGTGTAGAAACAGAATGCAAGGGCAATTGCAGCTCCTGCTAGAATTGCCAGCATGAATGCTCTTGTGAATTTTTTGGTTGCTTTGTCTATAGCATGATGTTCTGCTGCCTCTGCAATTTTTGCAGGTGACAGTGCAGTTAAATCGAAGTTGTCGCTCATAATATTTCCAGTTAAAAAAAGTTGGCTTATTCTAGCTGAAAATAGGACTGTAAAAAAGGCTAAATAAAAGAGAATACAAAGATTTTAGGTAGGAGCTCCCGCAGTGCGGGAGCTTTGACATAATTTATTCAACTTTTGCTGAATCGATCTTCATGGCATTCCACAGATTGTTGGTAATTCTTGTGGTCTTAGCAGGAGTTGGCTGCATGAAGTACATGGTCTTTAGCTTCTCATCTGACAGAAGAATGCTGTCGTTAGCTCTTAATTCCTCAGAGAGATTTGCCATTGCCTCATCAACAGGCATTACATAGCCAATCTCATCAGAAAGCTTCTGAGCATTCTTTGGCTCTAAAAGCCAGTTGAACCACTTCATGGCATTGTCATAGTTTTTAGCACCACGTGGTACAGTCCAGCTGTCAAACCAGAAGATAGAACCTTCCTTTGGAATTACGTACTCAATGTCGTACTTGTTTTTGCCGTGAGCTGCCAAGTGTCGGCTCTGGATAAAGTCTCCAGAGTAGCCAATGGCGGCACAGATTTCGCCTGATGCCAGGTCAGTTACATAACGGTTTGACTGGAAATAGGCGGTATTTGATGCCAGATCAGTCATGATCTTCTTGGCTTCAGCAAAATCTTTTGGATTAGTTGAGATAGGATCTTTTCCTAAATAGTGCTGAACAGCTGAGATAACCTCAATAGGTGAATCGATAATGGCAATACCGCACTTTTTGAGTTTATCAGAGTTTTCTTTCTTAAAGAGGAAGTCCCAGGACTCGATCTTGTAATCTTTGCCAAAGATTTCTTCAATCTTCTGCTTGTTGTAGCCAATACCAATGGAGATTTCAATGTAAGGGTAGGCGTAGTCATTGTTAGGATCAAGTGAGGCTAATCTTTCAAGTCTCATACGGTTCTGCTTGACCCAGTTTGGGATCTTTGAGTGATCAATTTTCTGTAATGCACCTGATTTTGCAAGTCTTGGTACATAGTAACTTACAACAATAGCTGCATCGAAACCGGTGTTGCCAGCTAGAAGTCTGGCTTCTTGAAGTTCATTAGAGTCATATTCAACATAGGTTGTTTTCATACCTGTTTCTTTTTCAAAATCAGCAACAGTATGCTCACCGATGTTGTAACTCCAGTTCCAGATATTAACCTGATTGTTATCATCAGCCCAAGCACTGCCAGTACATGCAACAGTACCAAGCAGACATAATGACATAAGCTTTCTTATCATTTTAACCTCAGTATTTTCAGACATTACTATCCCATGTTGCAGATGGGACAACCTTTGACAAGTAAAACATTTAAGCGTAATACTGTCAATAAAAATAAGCCTTAAACATGAGTATTATCCTGTTTTGGAGAGGTATCAGTTCATCCATCTGCAGCACCTTTTTCTGCAGTTGATCATGTACAGATTAACTCTTCTGCGTCTTACAAGAAGCAGCAGATCCTGTCTCATCATGGTTATGACAGTGTTCTCAACTACTGCCTTTTTGATACCGGTATGACGGCTTATCTTGCTGATACTTACAGGATATCCAAGATGTCTTTTCAGATAGGCTTTTATTTTCTTTAGATCTCTTATATAACTCTCCATAAGATAGCCCTCCATTTTAAGTATGGGCAATAAGTTTGATTGTATCTGCAATAAATAATCAGCTGATAGAAGGTCTTAATTTGGATTTACTTTTAAAAATCAGATGATTGCATGTATAATCAGAAAAAAAGAGGTGCCTTATGGAGAATTTTGATTTCTGCGTCCCTACAAGATATATCTTTGGTCACGGGTCTTTTGCAGACACAGCTGAGATTGTTTCTTCATACAACAGATTTAAGAAGGTGATGATTGTCTGTGGCAATCACGCCATAAAAGACGGCCTTGTGGCAGCGGTTCAGGATAGGCTCAAGGCAAGAGGAATTGACAGCATCCTTTATACAGGAATCACTCCAAATCCAACAGACGTGCAGGTATATGCTGGTATAGATAAGGCAAAAGAGAATAAAGTTGATCTTATTCTTGCAATTGGTGGAGGCAGTGTAATAGATGCTTCAAAGGCCATCGCACTTGGTGTTGCTGATCCTCAAAAAGGCGACTTCTTTGATTTCTTCATAAAAAAAAGAAAGCCTACAGTCTCAATGAGTGTTGGTGTGATCCTGACAATTCCAGCAGCAGGATCTGAGAGTTCACCAAACTGTGTCATTTCAGGTACTGTTGATGGGAAAATCTATAAGGCAGGCTGTGCTACTCAGCTTAACAGACCTCTTTTTGCCATCATGGATCCAGAACTTACCTATTCAGTAAACAATTATGATACTGCCTGCGGTGTAACTGATATCCTCTCCCATCTTATGGAGCGCTACTTTACACCATCAAACGGTGTTACCGTATCAGATGAGCTTTTAGAGGGACTGATGCGCTCTGTTATTATAAGCGCAAGACGTGTTTTGGAGAATCCTACAGATTATGAGGCAAGAGCAAACCTTATGTGGGCATCAAGCCTTGCTCATAACAATATCGCAGGCTGTGACAGAATACAGGACTGGGCCTCACATCATCTTGAGCATCAGTTATCAGCACTTTATGATGTAGCTCATGGTGCAGGTCTTGCTGTGATAATCCCTGTGTGGATGAAATATGTTTATCAGCAGAATGTAACCCGCTTTGCAAGATTTGCCGTAAAAGTATTCGGAATTGATATGGATTTTAAGGATCCAGAAGTTACAGCACTTGCTGGAATTGATGCATTCAAGGACTTTTTAAATGAACTGAAAATGCCTGAATTTTTAGAAGATCTCGGTGGATGTAAAGCTGATATACCAAAGCTTCTAGATACTTTAGGTGTTGATGATGTGGAACACACAGAAGGACACTTTAAAAAACTGTTCAGATCTGACTGTGAAAAGATCTATGAGATGGCATTAAGGCCAAACAGAGCCTGATAGCAAGGAGGCGATTATGGATCAAAGAGAGCGATATTTAAAACTGTTATCTCAGGAATATCCTAACCGCTATGCTGTTTATACCAAGCTGATTAAACTCAAGGCTGTTTTGAACATGCCAAAGGGTACAGAGCACTTTATCTCTGATATCCATGGTGAGTATGAGGCATTCAGGCACATTTTAAACAATTCATCTGGTGTGATAAAAGAAAAGGTAAATCTTATCTTTCCTAATTTATCAGAAGATGAAAAAGACAGACTTTGCACCCTTATCTATTATCCTCAGGAGGTAATGGAGAGGCTTGAAAAGTTAGGTTTACTTACTGACGAGTTTTATCGCAGTACTATTTTAAATCTCATAAGTATTGCATCCTTCTTATCCTCAAAATACGCAAGAAGCAAGGTCAGAACACTCATAGACTCAGACTTTGCCTTTATTATTGATGAGCTCATGCACGCCATCTCAGATGAGCAGAACTCAAGAGCACGTTACCATGAGAGTATTCTAAGCTCCATTATTGAAACAGGATCAGCTAGATACTATGTAGAGGAAATCTCAAAGGTTATAAAGCGTCTTGCTGTTGATACTCTCCATGTGCTTGGTGATATCTTCGACAGAGGTCAGCACCCAGACAAGTGCATGGATCTTTTAATGAAATGCCACAACATGGATCTTACCTGGGGTAACCATGATGTGCTGTGGATGGGAGCTGCCTGCGGCAGTGAAATCTGCTGTATCAATGTGCTGTGCAACAACATCCGTTATCACAATTTCACCATGCTTGAAAACGGATATGGTATCTCGCTTCGAAAGCTTGCTTTCTTTGCTAGAAAAACCTACAAGGATGAGAAGGATTTTTCAGCATCAGAAAAGGCTGTTGCTGTCATTGCCATAAAACTTATAGGCCAGGTAGTTTCACGTCATCCTGAATACGGTATGGATGACAGACTGGTGCTTGATACCATTGATCTTGAAAAAGGCTTGGTTCGCCTTAAAGACGGCAAGTATTATCCACTAAAGACAACAGACCTTAAAACTATTGATCCAGAAGATCCTTACAGACTGACTGCTGAGGAGCAGGAGGTTGTAGATGATCTTAAAGCCTCATTTACAGGCTCTGTAAGACTACAGGAGCATATCAGGTTTCTGTACTCATCTGGAACCATGTATTTAAGATACAACGGTAATCTTCTGTATCATGGTTGCATACCGCTTGATAAAAGGGGATATTTCCTCAAGATAAACTGTCAGGGGAAGATGCTCTTTGGTAGAGCCTATCTAGACTACTGTGAATCAATGGTACGTGAGGCCTATTCAATCCGCGATGAGAATCATCTAGATTTCCTCTGGTACATGTGGACAGGACCACTCTCTCCATTATCTGGTCGTCATATGAAACTCTTTGAGAGACTGCTTGTAGCTGATCCTTCAACCTATGATGAACCAAGAAATCCTTATTATGAGTATTACTACAATAAATCAACCTGTCAGATGATTTTAGAAGAGTTCGGTCTTGATAAGGAAAAGGGTCATATCATCAATGGGCATACTCCGATTATGGCCAAAGACGGTGAGACTCCTGTAAGGGCAGATGGCAGACTTTTAGTAATTGATGGTGGTTTTTGCAAGGCGTATCAGGATAAGACAGGAATCGCTGGTTATACTTTAATCTACAGCTCTCACTACCTGCACCTTAAGGCTCATGCTCCATTTACCACAACAGCTGATGCCATTGAAAGGAATATTGATATCAAAGATCTTGAGATCATCTGTGTTGAGGATTTCAAGACAAGACAAATGGTAAGTCAGACTGACAAGGGAGCTGAATTTCTAGAACTCGTTACTGATTTAAATGATCTTCTAGAACTGTATAAAACAGGCTCACTGCCAGAAGATCTGACATCAGAGCGCAACAGTTCTGAATTCTGATATAAGCAAGAAGCAAATATCAGGATCTGATTTTTAAGAGCACAGTTTGTATTATAGCTGTGCTCCAAAACTACTCATTTTCAAGGACTTTCAGCAAGTTCTTATCATCTTTCAAATCTCTGCTACAATACAGCATCATTTTTTTTATTTGGATAAATTATGTTTACAACTACAACTACATTTATCGTGTACATTTTTGCCATGATTGTAATTGGCATTATTGCTGCACGATCAACTCAATCTCTGAACGATTACGTATTAGGTGGCAGACGTTTAGGCCGTGTTATTACCGGTCTTTCAGCTGGTGCTTCTGATATGTCCGGCTGGCTTTTAATGGGTCTTCCTGGCGCATTATATGTAGCTGGTATTTCACAGGCCTGGATTGCAATTGGTCTGACCATAGGTCAGTGGTGCAACTGGAAGTTTGTGGCCGCACGTTTGAGATCATTTACTCAGCATGCATCTGATGCCTTAACTCTGCCAGACTACTTTGCAGCCCGCTTTAAAGACAAGTATCGTGTTACCGCTGTAGTTGCAGCTGTGATCATCTTGATTTTCTTTGTGGTTTACTGTGCATCAGGCATGGTTTCAGGTGCCCGTCTGTTTGAACAGACCTTTGGCCTTGATTATCAGAATGCTCTCCTGATTGGTGCTGTATCAACTATTTTATATGTATGTATCGGTGGTTTTTTAGCTGTAAGCTGGACTGATGCTGTACAGGCAACTTTGATGATCTTTGCCCTTGTAATAACTCCAATTATCATGATCATGGATGTTGGCTCAATTGCAGAGGCTAATGCTCTCGTTGCTCAAAAAGGCCCTGATATGGCCAATATTTTAAAGGGTACCACCATCATTGGTCTTATCTCACTTGCTGGCTGGGGCTTAGGTTATGTAGGTCAGCCTCATATTCTTGTCCGTTTCATGGCTGCATCAACCGTTCGTGGCATGGGCGGTGCCCGCAGAATTTCAATCGGCTGGATGATCTTCTGTCTTTTAGGTGCTGTACTTGTTGGTTACTATGGTGTGGCTTTTGCTGCCAAGCACCCAGAGGTTAGCGTTGATAATCCAGAGCAGATCTTTATCATTGCAACCCAGACTCTGTTTACCCCATGGATTGCAGGTATTCTTCTTTCTGCAATTCTTGCTGCTGTGATGAGTACCTTATCATGCCAGCTGCTTGTATCATCAACCACTCTGACAGCTGACTTCTATCGTCGTGTGATTCGTCCACATGCAAAGGAAGGTGAGCTTGTATGGGTTGGCCGTTTCATGCTTCTTTTAGTTGCTGCAATTGCCTACATTATCGCTCTTGATCCAAATTCTGGTATCTTAAAGCTTGTATCATATGCATGGGCAGGTTTTGGTGCTGCTTTTGGTCCTTGTGTGGTAATTTCAGTTTTCTGGAAGAAAATGACTTTACAGGGTGCAATTTGCGGTATGATTGCAGGTGCAGTAACTGTAATTGTATGGGAAATTGGTAATTTCTTCGGCTTATACTCACTTGTTCCTGGATTTGTTATTTCCGCTGCTGTTATCTTTGCTGTAAGTGCCTTCACTCAGAAGGGTAACAAGGAAGTTGAAGAACTGTTCTTATCATTAGAGAGCAAGTTTTGGGAAGAGGTTAAGGCCCGCTAATAAGGAGAGAGAATTGAGAGAGCTTCCAAAAGATGTTTACCGTCAATCCTACCTCTATAAAGCAGGTGTCAGGTTTGATGTTAATATTGTAGATACTGTCTGCAAGAAGGGCTTTGGACTCTCTTTCTATCTTCTGTCACTGTTACTGGTAGTACTGATTTTTATCTATGCTACAGGTAACCTCTCTGTCTTTCACGACATAAGCAATTTCTATATTCTCTCATTTCTTGTGGTGATTTATCTTGTCTTCTATATTGTAAGACTTGTGTCATATCATCAGATAAGAAAAAGATTAAGACAGGATAATGCTCCTGTTGTGGTTGAATCCTATGCGGTGGTTCTGCTTGATGTGGGATCATTAAGCCGTGACAGGATCATCTCTCATCCTAAAAAGACTGCAGTTATTTATAAAGAATGCGGATCTCTTAAACCAAGATTCTTTTTAGGTCCATCTCAAAAGGCTGATTTCACTTTCAGACGTGATCATTTAGCAAGAGTTTTTTTAGACAGAAAAGATCCAAAACTCTACACCATAGATGATGACAAGTGTTATCAGACTGAATCAAAGAAGCTTGTTGACCAAGAAGAATTCAGCGCTACAGTTCTTGAAACCAAACTCAATAGAGTAGGCAAGTGCAAAACTACCAGTGCACAACCTCAAGATCTTTAATCTCAGGCGAGTTTAAAAGCACTTCGTTTGGATCAACTGCAAAGCGGTGAGCGCACATTTTAAGCATTGGCAGATCGTTGATACTGTCACCATAACCGTAACAGTCATCAAGGTTTAGGTTATGCTCGTTTGCATATTCTTTTATACGAGTAACCTTATCTTCCTGATAAGGTACGGTACCTGCTAGTCTTCCTGTAATTCTGCCGTCAACAATTTCCATTGGCGCTGCAATACAGCCATCCATGTTCAAGGCTTTTGCAATACGGGAGGCAAGATAATCCATTGTTGATGTAACTATAAGCATGGTATCACCACGCTTTTTATGGAACTCTATACGCTCAAGAGCTCCTTTTTTGACATGTTTTAATAAGGTATTTTCAACAATCTGTTTTAGGGCCTCATTTACGAGAATAGGATGCATGTTGACAAGATGCTTAGATGCAAAGACCACAAACTCTTTAATGTCCAATGTTCCCTTGTAAAAGAGCTCTTCTAGCGAATCTAGTTTTTTTATGGCGTCCTTGGTTACAAAGCCCATTTTTTCATAGCAGATAAAACTCATATCATTAGTATCGCCATCAATTAAGGTTCCATCCATATCAAACAATGCTAGTGACATAGTTATTATCTCCTTTATGAAGAGGTTTGCAGAGGTGATTGATCAAAAGATAGCAGTTCAACTGTGTGATCAGATTCAGGGCACCTGCCGTTTATGATCTCAAAGGTTTTCTGCATATCAAGATTTGGACAGTCAAAACGGTAACGCCAGGTACTGTAACCTTCATCTCCGTTTATAAGCACACGGCTTCTGGTGGCAAATCCGGACTGAATTAAAAGAGTACCAATCTGTTTGCCTGTAACATTACCTGAAATAGATCCAGAAAACAGTGGATCCTGACCGTCTTTACCGTATAGCCAATCAAGATCAAGATTACCTAGATCCCGATTTAGGCAGTGTTTTAAAAACAGATAGCTACCGGTAGCAGAATAGGGTAGTAGTTTACCTGAATTACTCATCACATGTGAGATGCAGGCAGGGCACATTACTTTGACTAAGTTGTCTGAGAAAGCAAATCCGCCGTAGCATTTTTCAAGACATTTAAGATACTCATCCTCAGTGATATTAAATGTCTTTGAGAATTTCTCTATCTTGTCTGAAAACAGCTCATTTACTTCTTTTGCAGTGAAACCAAAAAGAGTCTCATAGGAAGGATCGTATGAGAGATCCTCAACTAATGGCAGACCTTCTGAGTATTCAGAAGTTAATGCAAATTTTAGATGGCCAGACAGTAACACCCAGCGGACCTTCTGGCTGTCAGCTCTTATCACGTTGAGCATATCAAGATATACACTGCTTGCTTCCTGATATTTATCATCATCCATTAAGGAAGCATACATAAGTGGCAGATCATAATTGTCGATAACAATGACAATCTGATTCTGATGTCTTTTATATAGCTCATCAATAAGTTTTGAGAAGAATACTTTCGGGGTGATGTACTGATCGGTATGACTTTCAATATGATGGATCCAGAAGAGTTCCTGGACAGTATCAATAAGAGACTGAGTGAATTCCTTAAGATCAGTCGCTTTGAAATGCTTGAAATCAAAAAACAGGGTACAGCGTTCTGGTAGTTCGTTTAAAAGTCCCTGATCTTCGATTTTATTGATAGTTTCAGGATCTCTTTTCATGATCCTGTCAATGGCGTTTGCAAGCAGTGACAGACCAAATCCTCTTGGTCTGTTGATCATGAATACAGAAGGAGAGCCAAAAGAAGGTGTCTTTTCCAGTTTGAGGATTAAAGACAGCATTTTGATAGAACGTTCACGGTAGATACGATCAGAAACCACAAGTTCCTGAAGGCTTGAATATACCGGGGCTCCTGTTTGCATACACGCTCCAAAAACATGGAGGGGGTCTCAACCACATCGCGGTACCTTGAGTAAAGATCCTGGCTGCTTCCTTCCGGACCTGACCTGTTGAATCCTCATCAAGTACGCGAGGACCGAAAACCCCCACAGAACATGGGTATTCTATAAAAATATAGTAATAAAATCAATAAGGAATTAGTTTTTATCAAAAGATAAAGGGGCCAAAGGCCCCTTGTAATCTGTTGCAATAAACCTTAGAAGGCAAAGCCTAACTGAGGGTTCCAGAATGCAGCGTAGATGAAGGCTACAATCAGAAGAATTGCATATGATGCGATAGCAAAACCACCTGAAGTCTTGAAGGTGTTTGCTGTTGTTACAATTGCCTTCTCATCGTCATCATTCTGGTTTGTAGACAGAGATACGAAGACGATAATTGCAGTGCTTAGAACCAGAGTATAAAGCATCTGATCCATGAATGGCATTGCAATTGGCAGGAACTTCAGTAACAGGGCAATCACAATTGATGAGAGAACACCAGCTACAGCACCTGCTGAGTTTGCTTTCTTATAGAACAGACCGCATAAGAATACTGCGAGGATACCTGGAGATACTACACCAGTGTATTCCTGAATGTACTGGAATGCCTGACCTAAAGAAGAGAGCATTGGAGCTACGATGATTGCAATTACTAATGCGCAGATTGCAGTCATACGGCCAACCCATACTAAAACGATATCTGATGCGTTCTTGTTGATGTACTCTTTGTAGATATCCATAGTAAAGATGGTAGCAGTTGAGTTCAGCATTGATGCTAATGATGAAACAATAGCAGCAGCTAAAGCAGCAAATACTACACCTTTAATACCGATAGGCAGAAGCTGAGCAACCCATGGGTATGCTCTGTCAGTCTGTGTTGCAGTTGGAATGTTCTGACCAACCATATCGCCATAGGTAGCCTTGAGGGTATCTAAAAGGGCTGGGTTGTGTACAGTGATGTAGTAGGCAGCAATACCTGGAATTACCACGATGATTGGGGTAATGCACTTTAAGAATGCTGCAAATGCAAGACCCTTCTGAGCCTCATCAATTGACTTAGCAGCAAAGGTTCTCTGGATGATGTACTGATTGAAGCCCCAGTAGTAGAGGTTTGCAACCCACATACCACCGATAAGAACAGCAATACCTGGGAGGTTAGAGAACTGTGGATTTGATTTGTCTAAGATCATGGTGAAATGATCTGGGATTTCATCAATTAAAGTGTTGAGACCTGAAATAGCGCCACCGTCACCGCCTACAAGCTTTAAGGCCAGGTAAGAGGTTGCAAAGCCACCTAATACCAGAACGGTAACCTGAATAACGTCAGTCCATACAACAGCTGACAGACCGCCGTATACAGAGTAAATCAGAGCAAAAGCTGCAAGACCTAAGATGGTGTACATCATAGGAATGCCTAAGATAGTCTCTAAGGCAAGACCGCCTAAGTAGAGAACTGATGAGAGATTTACGAAGATGTATAAGCAGATCCAGAATACAGCAAGAATGGTCTTTAAGGTCTTGTTGAAACGTTTTTCAACGAACTCTGGAATGGTATAGATACCTTTCTCAATGAAGATTGGGAGGAAGTATTTACCAACGAGGATCAGGGTTACTGCTGCCATGAATTCATAGGCTGCGATACCAAAGCCAATGGCATAGCCAGAACCTGACATACCGATAAACTGCTCTGCAGAAATGTTAGCAGCGATAAGTGATGCGCCAACGGCCCACCAAGGGATTGACTTGCCTGCCAGGAAGTAGCCTTCAGCGGACTTGGTGTTCTTGCGGGATGCAAAAAGACCAATACCGATAACTACAAGGGCATACACGCCAAAGATCACGTAATCGACTGTTGAAAGTCCAGCAACTACATTTTCCATAAAATATTACCTTGTGTTTGAATTGATTTAAAAAATGAAAGGAAAATCCTTTCGTCCGCAAAATGATAACAGAAAATTTAAAGAGTTAAACTCTTTGCGGATCAATGGGTTTTAGCTCAAATTTACGCTATTAAAATTTCAAATTTTGCAATTTTATAAAAGATTAAAACAGGGGAAATTTGTTTTTTAATATTGTTTTAAAACAATAACTTAAGTTTACAAAAGTATGGGGTTTTACAGATAAAAAATATTTAAAAATAAGCAAATAATGATGAATATAATACACAAAATGTAATCGGTTACATTGTGATAACTATTTGATATTTCATAATAAAAAAATTAGTCACTTTTATCCAAAAATGTGAACTATTTTACACAATTGTCGTATTCTGAATAAAAAAACTATCAGGTGATAATCCTCTTAGCAGTTTTTTTGACAGCAATATTTTCTTTACTCTTATTAGTGATTATTTTGTGCCTTTCGTAACCTTTTACTAATTGCGGATGTGTCAAATTAGAGAATTACGACAAAAAAGTGTGGTATTTCCTGAAAAAGGCTTTTAAACTTAAATCGTTACGAATCAGAATTAAGGATGTCCTATGGAAAATCTTGGGTCAAATATTTTAATCTGTAAGGTTTCCTACAACTGGTATCAGGTGATTAAATCTAACTTTATCTCCTCTGGTTCCAGCCTTGTAAACTGCTGGTATACCCCGCAGGAGGAAAACAGCAATGCTGATATTGATGATCCCAAGGCAGGTACCTTAACTCTCTTTCTTGTAGAAAGAGACGGCAGACAGATGATTGTAGGCGGTGGTTACTTTTTAGAGCATACCGCTTTAGATATTGCTACCTGCTGGTATCAGTTCGGAGTCCGTTCAGGCTACATTACCTATCAGGACTTTATTAAAAGAGCAAAGGATTTTGGTGCTGACTTAAACGTGCCTTTAGCCTGTTATCTTATTAGCAGTTCATTTATTTTCATAAGAAATCACTTAATTCCTGTCCCAGAAGAGTTCAAGATTGACATGACAGGCTGGTCAAAGACTCTTGTCTCAACAGAAGAGCCCTTAGGAGCCTACCTTAAGAAAGTATCTCTTGAAACCCGCTATTCAACTATTGATACAGGGACTGCTGAGGGGGTATGGCCTGGTATTTACCACAAGGCTACTATTCACCGCAGTATTGATGAGGCTGCAGAATTCAGAACCAGTCTTTTAGGTCTTTATAACAAGACCTGTGCTGTAACGGGATGTTCTCTGCTTCCTGTTTTAAGTGTAGCCCACATCAAGACTATCTATGATGACAGGTATTTAAAGCCAGATAATGCCATCATTATGCGATCAGATCTGCATGTGCTGTTCTCAAGAGGCTTTATTACAGCCTATTATGAAGATCCAGACACCATTAAGATCAGGGTATCAAAGAGGGTTAAGATGAATCTTGATCCTGAGTACAGTAAGCTTGAGGGAAAAATCCTTACTCTTCCAAAAGACAGAGCTTACTGGCCAAATCCAGAATATCTTTCATGGCACAATTCTGTCCGCTTTGAAAACTGGCTTAAATATGGTGAGTTCAGTCTTATTGATGCCCCAATGCCAATGCATCCTGAGTCAAAGTAAGGAGTATTCATGATAGTTGCAGTATTAGGTGCAGATACAAAAATAGGTCAGAGCCTGGTTGAAAAGGCAGAACGTGAGGGAATTAAGACCTTAAGTATTGTTTCATCCTATACTTCTCTCTCAGGTGAAGGCAGGGTCTTAATCAAGTCTATAGATGATCTGACAGTCTCAGACTTTCATGGATGTCATGCTGTAATTGATCCTCTCTCATTTTTTAAAATTGCCTCATATTCAAGTGACTTTCTTCCGCTCTGGCACATGCTTGAGGTTTTAAAGGATTCTAAAATCTCCTTGTTGACTTTAGGATCTCCTGCCATTTTATACACGGATAAAACCAGACGTCACTTTGTGTGTCATGAGGATGGAAGTGAGATAGACGGCTCATCAAGAGATGATCTGCTCTGTCTTAACGCCTTCAAACGCTTGAAAGAGTGTATCAACGTCAGCTGGTCTGTTCTGTGTCCTCCGCTTTTAACTGATGAAACAGGATATGGTAGCGGTGTGTATGAGTTTTCTGATGATATTCTTCCAGTAGGAACCGGTGGAGAGAGTATTATCACCTTAAATGATTATCTCTCATCATGTATTGAGCTTTTAAAAAGAGGTCTCCCTCGTCACAAGGTTGTTTCTGTAAGAGCAGTATAAGCTGTCCTTTTAAATCTTATGCAGACCACTATATGCTTGTTGTCGGAGAAGATAATCTCTTATGACTTGGGATTATCTAGAAGATCTGAGCTGTCTTTGCTGTAAAGCTCATTTGCTCTATCTAATCTGTAAAA
The DNA here is from genome assembly GCA_051885305.1 of Succinivibrio sp. GTDB lineage: Bacteria > Pseudomonadota > Gammaproteobacteria > Enterobacterales > Succinivibrionaceae > Succinivibrio. Next base: position 14,623 of record JBJEWY010000112.1, read on the forward strand.
CATTCTGACAGATGCTGATGAATTACAGCTGTTAATCCATATATCACAGAAGCTTTTCAAAAAATTGATGATCTTGTCACAAAATTGGAATATCATGTGCGCATTGTAATTATCACTGTGTGTCACATAAAATGAGTTTTTTTGATACTTTAACCCAGATGGGTGCTCTCTTTTTGATGGTGATAATAGGCTATGCCTGCAATCGCCTCAAGTATATGGATGTGGATTTCAACCGCAAGTTCTCATCCCTTATTCTGAATGTAACTGCTCCTTTCCTGATCCTGTCATCTGTGATGGGAGATATTCTGCCAAAGCCAGAGGATATTCCTCCGGTGTTAACCGCAGGTCTTTTAACTTATGCTTTCCTGTTTGCATTTTCTTTTGCTGTTTCAAAGTATCTTTGCAATGACAGTGACAAGATTGGCTCATACCGTTTCATGCTGATTTTTGGAAACATAAATTATATCGGTTTTCCTGTTCTTGCAGCTTTATTCGGCTCGACTGCGATTTTTTATGCAGCTGTTGTGACTATTCCATTTAATATTCTGATCTTCATGTTCGGAGTGCCTATTATCACATCAGGCAAGGGCAAGTTTACCTTTAAACTTAGAACTCTGTTCTCACCATGTCTGATTGCAACCTATATCACCATTGTGATTGTGTGTCTGCAAAGCAAGATGCCAAAAGAGATCTCTGAGGCCTGCCGTCTTGTTGGCTCAATGACAGTACCTGGTTCTCTTTTAATCATTGGTTCAACTCTTGCAACAACTCCAATTTTAAGCATGATTGGTAATTTCAGAATGTACATTCTGACAGCTATAAAGATACTTGGTATTCCTGTACTTCTTTATGCTGTTTACTGTTTGACTCCGCTTGAGAAGAAATATGCTGACGTACTTGTTATCTTGTTTGGTATGCCTGTAGCATCAATTGGTACTATGCTGTGCTTAAAAAACAATATTGATGGTCGTACCATGTCAGAGGGTACTTTCCTGACCACTCTGCTGTCAGTGTTGTCTATTCCTCTTTTAGCTCTCATTCTCTAGTTTCTTTAAAAAACGGCAGTGATCATATTTCTGCCGTTTTTCTCTCTAAACTTCTGTGATATCCTATTCAAAAGGATTTAGCATGAAGAAAATAATTAAAGGCATACTTAAGTTTTTAGGTGAGATCCCTCTTCGCAAGATAGTTTCACCATTTGAAGGTAATGTGGTCCCATCAGAATTTCTATATGACGTTAATTTGGCAAGTAACGTTATAGGTCCATCTATTGGCGTTCTGCCAACTAAAGGGGAAATAAGGGCTCCATGCAACTGTACTGTGGTGAGAGTTTCCAGAATAAAGAATGCTCTAAGTTTAAAGCTTGGTAATAATCAGCTTATCATCAACGTCGGTATAGACAGGGACAAGTACGACAGAGATATGTTTCATCTGCTGGTAAAAGAAGGGCAGATCATAAGCAAGGGCGATCTTCTGATGACTTTTGATCTTCCAAGAATATGTCTTGCTGACAGAAACTTTGTGTGTACTCTGACTATCAAGCAGAGTAAATATTTAAGACCTATAACCTTTATAAACGCCCGCCGTGTCGAATTTGATACCATTCTGACTACGGTAGCGCTTATCTAGTTCTCAGATTATATAATCGTTTGCAAATGTACCCTTGTGTCTTATGATGATATCCTCAAGGGTGATTCCATCTAGGTACTCGTTGACTACCTTGTAGAGTCCCTGCCAGATTGGCAGTGTTACACAGGATTCTGCATATTCACAGTTGACAGGCTCACACTCAAGACAGGCAACAGGTGCAAGATTCCCTTCTGTAAGTCTTAAAATTTCGCCCACAGTATAGGCTGAAGGGCTTTTTGCAAGCTGATATCCACCCTGGAAACCGCGAGATGTTTTTAAAAAGTTATTCCGGTTTAAAACAGGAATGATCTGCTCTAGGTACTTTTTAGAGATGTGCTGTCTTTCTGCAATTTCCTTTAGCGTGATGTAGGTTCCGTTCTGATGTTCAGCGAGATCAATCATCATGCGAAGTGCATATCTGCCTTTGGTGGAAATTTTCATAATTAAAGCCTACCTTTAAATTTTTGCTTATCCTATAATAATACTAGGAAAAGAGGGAATTGCAAGTAAATTGAATTATAACCCCTTTGATTTCACATGAATAATACTACAACAAAAACGCTGATAACACATTGAACAACAGGTGAAGTATGACTTTAACCCAGCTCCGTTATGCTATCGTTATTGCAGAAACAGGATCTTTTAACAGGGCAGCCCAGATCCTTTATGTTTCTCAGCCATCGCTGTCTAATGCCATTCATGATTTAGAAGATGAATTCTCAATTACCATTTTTCACCGTTCAGGTCGCGGTGTGTCTCTTACAAACGATGGTGTTGAATTCATAAGCTATGCAAGACAGGTTTACCATCAGTATGAATCGCTGCTCGAAAAGTTCGGTAAAAACGGTACTCTGAAAAAGAAATTCGGCATTTCAACACAGCATTATTCTTTTGCTACAAAGTCATTTGTCGAGATGGTAAAAAAATTCAATACAGCAGAATATGATTTTGCCATTCGTGAAACCAAGACCAGGGAAGTTATCGATGATGTAAGCTCCATGAAGAGCGAAATCGGTATTTTATATCTGTCTAATTTCAACCGTAACATGATTCTGAAGATGTTAAGTTCAGCTGAGCTTGATTTTCATCCGATCATAGACTGCCAGGTTTACGTTTACCTCTATAAGGATCATCCTTTAGCCAGGAAAAAGGAAATCAGATTTACAGATCTTGCAGACTATCCTTCACTGTCATTTGAGCAGGGAGATAACAGCTCCTTCTATTTTGCTGAAGAAATCTACTCAAGCAAAGAATATACCCGTTCTGTAAAGGTAAATGACAGAGCTTCAATGCTTAATCTGATGAGAGGTCTTTTAGGCTTTACTCTGTGCTCTGGAATCATCTGTGAGGAACTTAATGGCGGTGATTATATCGCTGTACCATTCAGGCCTGACGATGGGGATGAGGATGACAATATGCTTATAGGTTATATTGTCAAGAAAAACCAGATCCTGTCCAACATGGGGGAGTTATACATCCAGGAGATTAAAAACTATTTTACAGCTCACGGGTTAGGCTCCAAACTCAAGTTATAGCTTTTATATATTGTCACAGACCATATTTATAGCTTATGGTTTGTGACTTACAACCTCTTCATACTTTGTTTGTTCTCTTTTTTCTACAATAAAAAATCAAAATTTGACTATCTTCAAAGATCAATAATATCCCGAGTGTAACTGCAATTTACCTGTGCAATATTAGACATGTGAATAAATAGAAGACTTTTGTGTGAACAAATTATGGCTATTACAAAACATTCTAATTCTCTTGTTATAAGACTTTCTGTTATTCTGATTGCAGCTGCGATGCTTATCATGATCTCAGTTACTGCCGTGTTTTATAGAAGTTCTTCGGCGCTTGTTACAGATGAGATCATCAATAAGCAGCTTCCTGCTGAAACCGCTCTGATTGCCAATAATGTCCGTTCATATATTGAACCGTACATTAACCAGTCAAAAGTTATGGCAACCTCAACCTACACATTAGACTGGATGAGGAATAATGAGGATGAAGATGGCTATCCTCTTTTCAAAAAAGACAGATTACGAATTATCGATGAGCTTGATCTCTTCAGTACATTCCTAGCATCCTTTGTATCTAATATTTACTACTACAAAGGTGAGTCTAAGGGGGCCTTGGATATCAACGGTCGTGATTCATGGCTTCAGTACACTCTCAAGTGTCCAGATGTTTACGATGTGAATATGGACTTTGACCGTGTAACTGGTAATCTTGCGCTTTTTATCAACTACAAGATGTTTGATGAAAACGGCAAACTCATTGGTATTACCGGTACTGCATCAAAGCTTAACAATCTTCTTGAAATGCTCAAAGCTCAGAAACTTGGCAAAACCGGTTACTTTTTTTCAATCAATACTCAGGGCTTGATTCAGCTTCACAACAATATCGATTACATCCTTAAAAAGAATGTGAATGAGGTTGAAAACGGCATGCTGGATGTAATCAACAAGGCTGTAGCATCACCATATCATTCAGCTGTGTTCACATCCCCAAATAATGGTAAAAAATACATTATTGTGGCCATAAAAGATGAGGTTTTAAACTGGATCATCGTAGGCAAACTCTCATTAGATGAGGTTATGGCACCTCTGTCAAAGATGATCTATGAATCCCTTGCCATGATGGTCTTTGTCCTCATTCTGATGCTAGGCTTCGTATTCTATATGAGCAGAATCCTTGTAAGGCGTCTTGGTCTTCTGAAAATCAATATCAGAAACTTCTCAGACTACTATTCACACAAGACCGCAAAAGCCAATATGCTTCGACCTAAGAATTTTGATGAAATAGGTCAGTGTGTTGAAACTCTCTGCGATATGGCTGATCTGATTGAAGAGGGCATTCGTGATGATGAAAAGGCAATTGCCTCTGTTCATAGTGTCCTTGAAAAGGTAAATGATGGTGATCTGAGCGTAAATGTTGAATTTAAACCTAAAAACAGATATATCCTAGAACTTATCAATTCATTGAATAATGCCATCGGCAGCACAAATGCTGTGATGAGTGAGGTTGATTCAGTACTAAGAACGTTCTCAAACAATGACTTTACCGCACGTATTGATGAGGGCGCATATAAAGGTGTTTACCTTGATCTCGTGCGAGGGATTAACAACCTTGGCAATGCAATGTGCGTTATTCTGCAGTCTCAGAAGTCATTGTCTGATGATCTGGCATCAAAATCAAAACAGCAGACAGAATCTGTTGGTACTGTAGCCACAGCTTTAGATGAGCAGTTAAGCTTTATTGACAATACGGTTAAGGCTGCAGCTCATATTACAGAATCAAATTCTGATGTACAGAGTCGTACCATTGAAATTGCCGATAATGCCGCCAAGATTCAGAATGTGGTGGAAATTATCAGAGATGTTGCTGATCAGACTAATCTTTTGGCTTTGAATGCTGCAATTGAGGCTGCTCGTGCAGGTGAAGCTGGTAAAGGCTTTGCTGTGGTAGCAGATGAGGTAAGATCACTTGCTGGAGTTACCCAGAAGAGTCTTACTGAAATTGTAAATATTGCAAGAACCCTTGTTGATAATATCAACACCTTAAAGCTTTCAGTTGAATCTCAGGCTCAGTCAATTTCTGAAATTGAGCAGTCATCTGATTCTCTGCGTGAGAACAGTAGAGCCAACAAGATCCTGGCAGATGAGTCTAACTCCATATCCTATGAGCTTGGTGATATTGCTGCAAGGATAAGTCTTGAGGTGTCATCAAGACGTTTTAACTGAAGGTGAATATTCAAAAAACTCCTGAATTCACAATAGCTAGTTATATTGAAAAAGTAAAAAGGTCTAGATTGTGCAGTACCACATAACTAGACCTTTGAATTTTTGTTTATCCCAACCTATACAGACAAAGGATCATTTTGATGATCTTTCTACGTTGATTTTTAGATAGTAAATCTGCTTACCATATGAGCAATTTGTTGTATTACACAGATAAAACAGCAAGAAGATTAACAAAACATTCTACGTTCTAAACTGCCTTTTACAAGAGAGTTTCTAATCTATAAAGACTGATAGTGCGATATTGCCCTAACGGTAGGCTCGGCATAAACACAGCAGCAATTCTTATAAGTTCTTTTGGAGGAAGAATGTTGCCATAATCACGTGTCTTAATCTGTTCTATAGCTTCATTAAGTTTTGTCTTGGCGTCAGAGTTATTTTCTGCGTATTTGAATTCAAAGATGATTCTTCTTTTGTCAGTTTCAACGGTTAAGT
>JBJEWY010000113.1:0-20254 GCA_051885305.1 Succinivibrio sp.
AGTAATTTAATAAATACCCTTGATTTTCAAATGGTTACTAAGATCTTGGGTATGGTTTAAAAATTACTTTGGTGACAAAGGCACAGAGTACAATGATGAGCAGGCTCTTATTAACTTACATTATCCGTTACCAGGTACAAACTGGTATCAAAAGGAAATGGAAAATCTGCCAACTAATGGAGTGGATCATGATCTTTCCTCAACAATTATCCATGAGTTTTCGCATGCATTGGGAATAATTGCCGTTCTAGATAGAGATAGCGATGGAAATTACTCTTTCGACCCAAAGAATTATTACACATTTAATTCAGGACTTAGAGACATCTATGGAAATAGTCCACAGCCAGGCATGAAGATCGGCTTTTACGAGCAGGGTGATGGTCCTGACAGTGGAAAGTTTGTAGTTCACAGATCGGAATTGTCATATCTTACTGATATATATGATGGCTATGCTGGAGTTTATTTTACAGGCAAAAATGTAGATGAAGTTTTAAACGGTGCCCTTATCGCATACCCAGCAGGTAGTGGCTTAATGGACCCTGTACCTGGAATTCCAATGAACTGTTTTGAAGATACGACAGGTGATTTCTCTCATCTTGAACTGCAAAATGGTCTTATGAGTCATCAGTTTTACCGTAACTGGAACGTGCTTATGGAGGCTGAACTTGCTGTACTGCAAGATTGCGGAGTAGAAATGGACAGACGCAATGCGTATGGCTATTCCATCTACAATTCAGGAACAGCAGACAATATCAGATACTTTGAAAACACCAACCCATATTACAAGAGAACATCAGATGGACAGTGGATTACAGGAGAGCACAATCCAACAGCTTATGGTATCGGTCTGCATGTTTACGGAAGCTATAATTCAGTTTTACAAAAATCAGAACTTTTAAGCTCTGGTAATTATGGAATTGGTATCAGAGTAGACGGTGTACATAATGAAATCACCATACCAAATGGAAGTAGAGTAGAAGCTACAGGTAAGGGCGGTATAGGTGTGCTGTATTCTTGGGGTAAAGAGCATGAGCTTAATATCGCTGGCTCTGTAAAGGCTGATAGAAATGCAGTGCAGTTTGATTTCGGTGATAACTGCCTTGGAAATACTTTTGAATACCAAGGATCATACATCAGAACAAAAAACATAACGGATGAGGGAAGACTTTTAGATGAATTAAAAGGTTCTTTGATAAAGGATTTCAATCTTTCAGGAAGTATCGAAGGCGGGAAGAATGCGATATATATATCATCAAACGCCTATGTAGAGAATATAAATATTCTAAGAGGAGCATCGATAAGTGGAGATATTCTCTCAGAATGGAATCCAACAGCAGTTAACCAGAATGCCAATATAAACAATATATACCTGTTAACAACAAATTTGGCATTTGGTATGGCAGCAGATGAAAACGGAAAAGCAATAGAAGAGCCAGATCCTCAGTTTAATCTGACATATAACGGAAATATCACAGGCACCTCAGGCATGGAGGTGATATTTGCCGGCGGAAAGACATCCATAAACGGAAATGTAGATGTATTATCAGCAACAGTAGAAAAAACCGCAACAGCAGGTGGTAATACGGTATATACCTTTTATGATGACAACAGCGGATTAGCAGACAGAGGCACATTCACCAACTATGGAACGGTATCACCTGGCAACAGCATAGGTGAGATAGTGGTAAATGGATACTACGTACAGGATAGCAGTGGTGTGCTAAATATGGAATATGGCAGTGACGGCAGTACAGACAGACTTATAGTAGCATTAGATGCAACCTTGGATGGTAAGCTCCGAATAGAACCATATAGAGGATATTATGCAAGTGGAGCCGTAACAGATTTGTCACTTGCAGACATGATAAGTGTATGGGGGACAGCAACAGTAAGTTCAGAATTCATAGCCTCAGCATTAGCAGAGCAGAGACTTGATTCACCAACACTGCAGCAGAAGGTGACGATAAAGACAGGGGGAAATACATTAGAGGATACCGTATATTCAGCCACCATAACAAGAAAGCCACAGGCCTACAGTAGATATGCCTTAAGTGATAATGCAAGACGCTTAGGAACAGGCTTTGATAAGGCAGCAGGAAATGCCATTGGACTTTTACAGGGAGCAGTAGCAGCATTAGACTACTCATCCATGAGTGGCAGTGATATAGCATATGCCTTAGAGAGGATGAATCCAAGTGTCTATGCAAATGCAGTTCAGGGGGTATTTGACCATCAGCAGATAGTAAATGACTTTTCATACAGACAGATGAACAGTTCCAAAGCAAAAGGCAGCGGCATCAACACATACGCACAGACCTATCTGACACATGGAAGCAGAGGTCATGGAAAAGAATCAATAGACAGCGACTCAAATTTCGGTGTGATGGCAGGGTTTGATAATGTAAGTGACAGTGGCTTTTTAAAAGGACTTTATCTGGATGCAAATCAGCGCTACACCAAGACAAGAAACCATTCATCAGTACATGACACTTCATTATATGGAGGAGCCAGAGTTTTAGTAGGTGTAAATACAGACAATACATTAACTTTTGCAGCAGATGCAAGAATAGGCTTTGACAGAATCACCGCAGAAAGGGGAGTAGCATTTTTAAGTGTAGCAGACAGTTACAAGAATGACTATACGGCATTAGGTTCAAGTGTGTCAGCAAAACTTGGATATGAGATTAAAGGAGACAATCTAAGCTATACACTAAACGGAGGAGTTGACTATCACTATCTGCGAACCCCAAAGGTAGATGAAGGCATGCAGGCAACAGCCCTAAGCATTGATAAGGAAAGTTTCAACTCCCTCAAAGTCAGCTTAGGAGTAGATGTAGCAAGTCAGAGACATCAGCTGACAGATGATGTGCAGTTTGGATTTAACGGCAGTGTAGTATACCGTTATGAGTTAATAGACAGAAGCGGAGTATTCAACGCCAGATTCAATAATGCAGGAAATAGTGATTTTACCCATGAGGTATATTCACTTGGCAGAAACAGCATAGATATGCTGCTAGCACCAGTATTCAGCTTTGGACAGTCAGAACTGGAGTTTGATGTAGGTGGCTCAGTATATCCAGGAGATGGCGGTAGCGTCTTTGGAAGAATAAACTACCTGTATAGATTCTGATGGAATGTTAGTTTAAGTAATAAAAGTGAACTGGAAGATAAGGATAATTTCAGTTCACTTTTTGTTTGATCTTTTTCTAATTCATAAACTGTCAGTGTGATCTTTTGCTTATGGTAAAATATGATGCAGTGTCATTTCAGATAGAATTGACGTTCTGTCATTTTCTTCAAGATTGAGTTTTAAATTTAAGAAAAAGTATTATGAATCCAATTGTTATAGTTCTGCCAATACTGACAATCCTTACATATAATCTTGGACTTACCTTAAAAGCCGATGATTTTAAAATGTTAGCAAGAAAACCTCTGCCGATGTTTGTCGGTTTAACTGGTCAGCTTGTGTTTATGCCAGCCCTTGCCTTTGCTATTGCAAGCATTTTTAATCTGCCTCAGGTGTTTTTTTTAGGATTTATGTTGATTGCCTGCTGTCCTGGTGGACCATCCAGCAATATTTTTTCTTATCTGGCAAGAGGCGATGTAGCCTTATCAGTATCAATGACTGCTGTAAGTTCTATTGTGACACTGTTTACTCTGCCATTTATTATGGGGGTTACTTTAGAGTACACAGCACAGGTGCAGCAGGATACTGTACTTGCATCTGTTCAGCTTCCAGTAAAGAATCTGTTGCTACAGAATCTGTTTTTAATGGTGCTACCGATTCTTTTAGGTGTTTTTACAAGAAGAATGTTTCCAAATGCTGCCTTAAAGCTTGATAAGGTTTTATCAAAAGTTGCCTTCCCAGCTTTAGTTATTCTTGCAACAATTTTCTTTATTCAGCACCATCATGAGATCTCATCTTATCTTGATAAACTTGGTTTTGCCGTGTTTATTCTTGTTATGTGTGCTGTTGCTGTAGCATCTGTGCTGTCGCGCATTTTCAAGACCAGTTCAAAAACAAGACGTACCATTGTAATAGAAGTTGCTATGCAGAATGCAGCTCAGGCAATTGCTATTGCAGCATCTCCTTTTGTATTCAATTCAGGGAGCATGACAATTCCTGCAATTATCTATGCATTATTCATGAATGTAGTGCTACTTGCTTATGTAGGTCTGTTCCTTAAGGATAAAACAGAGGTTGCTTCTGTTGTATTAAAATAGTGCATTTATCGCACAAATCTAGACTATATGGTCATATTCTGCTACATTTTTGCACAATTATTAAATTTCCTATTGCAATAGGATAAACAGGCAAAAATGAAGGTAATAATATGACCGTTAGAGTTGGTATTTTTGGTTACGGCAACTTAGGCCGTGGAATTGAGCTTGCTGTTAATGCAGCAGATGACATGGAACTTGTCGCTGTATTTACAAGACGTGATCCAGCATCAGTTAAAATTGCAACTAAGGATGTAACTGTTGCTTCTGTAAACGATGTTCTCTCATTTAAAGATCGCATCGATGTTATGATCCTCTGTGGAGGCTCTGCAACTGATCTTCCAGAGCAGACCCCAGAGCTTGCCAAGAATTTCAATGTAATCGACAGCTTTGATACTCATGCAAAAATCCCATCACACTTTGCAAATGTGGATAAGGCATCATCATCAACTGCTCACATCGCTCTTATATCAGCAGGCTGGGATCCTGGCATGTTCTCACTAAACCGTTTATACGCAAATGCTGTTCTGCCAAACGGTAAAGACTACACTTTCTGGGGCAAGGGCGTAAGTCAGGGCCACTCTGATGCAATCCGCCGTATTGAAGGTGTCCGTGACGCAAGACAGTACACCTGTCCAATTGATAAGGCATTAGATGCTGTAAGATCAGGTTCAAATCCAGATCTTTCAACACGTGAAAAGCACACCCGTCTGTGCTACGTTGTTTTAGAGGAAGGTGCTGATGCAGCTAAGGTTGAAGCTGAAATCAAGAATATGCCTAACTACTTCTCTGATTACGACACAACTGTTAACTTCATTTCTGAAGAAGAGCTTTTAAGAGATCATAAAGGTCTTCCTCATGGTGGCTTTGTTATCAGATCAGGTGCCACTGGTGCAGATGGCGAGCACAAGCATGTGATTGAGTACAGCTTAAAGCTTGATTCAAATCCAGAGTTCACTGCAAGCGTGATCGTTGCTTACGCAAGAGCAATTGCACGTCTTCACAAGGAAGGCGTAACAGGCTGCAAGACTGTTTTTGATATTGCTCCAGCTTACCTCTCACCATTATCAGGTGAAGAACTGCGTCGCACTATGCTCTAATAAGAGTTTCATTGTTAACGAGGGCCGCTTTTGCGGCCTTTATTTTTAGTAGTAGTCCTGAATAAAAAGAGTATAATAATCTATTAAAAAGATAGGAATATAGGATTTACTATTGATACTCAATAATCAGGAGATCTGATGGAACTTACAGCAATACAGCAAGAACGCTACGCAAGGCATATTGTTCTAAACGGTGTAGGCCTTGAGGGACAGAAAAAGTTACTTGATGCCAAGGTTCTTGTCATCGGAGCAGGCGGGCTAGGATCTCCTGCTGCAATGTATCTTGCTGCAGCAGGAATCGGAACTTTAGGAATTGTCGATGGTGATGATGTCGAGCTCTCAAATCTCCAGCGCCAGATAATTCATTCTCATGAGACTTTGAATACTCCAAAGGTTGAGTCAGCAAAACAGCGCATTGCTCAATTAAATTCAGACGTCAATGTAAAAGCCATTAAGACATTTATCTCCAAAGACAATATTCTTGAACTTATAGCTGATTATGACTTTGTTTTAGACTGCACAGACAATTTTGACTGCAAGTTCTTAATCAATGATGCCTGTGTTATTGCCAAAAAGCCTTTTGTTCATGCTGGTGTCATGCGCTTTTACGGTCAGCTTATGACCTACGTTCCAGGTCGCGGTCCATGCTATCGCTGTGTATTTGATGATGCGCCTCCTGAAGGTGCAATTCCTCCAGGAAAGGTAACAGGTATTGTTGGTGCAGTACCTGGCACTATCGGATCACTACAGGCAATAGAAGCAATAAAATTCTTTACAGGTGCAGGAGAGCTTTTGACAGGTCATCTTCTAACCTTTGATGGTCTTAAGATGGAATTTAAAAAGATGAAACTTCCAAAAGAACGTAAAAGCTGTCCTGTCTGCGGTAAAAGCAGAACTGTCATCATATAGAAACATCTTTATAGATAGGATAAAGCCTAACAAACTCCAAGAAAGTGGAAAAAAAACATAAAAATGCTGTATTATGACGATACCGTATCGTTACGATAATCAAATTTGGGTAGTTTTATGCAGTATATTGAAAATGAGTTTTTAAAAGTTGGTGTTGATGAGAATGGTGCTGAGCTCTCATCAATTTATGACAAGAAGAATTCACGTGAAGTTCTATGGCATGCTGACAAGGCATACTGGGGCCGCCATGCTCCAGTACTTTTCCCGATTGTAGGCAAGGTCAATGGTGGTGTTTACAGATACAGTGGTAAAGAATTTAAATTAGGTCAGCATGGTTTTGCACGTGACAGCGTATTTACACTTGTAACCTTAAAAGAGGATGAAGTGGTATTTATCCTCAAATCATCTGATAAAACATTAGAACTCTATCCTTTCAGCTTTGAACTTACCGTAAGTCACAAACTTTCAGGTTCTACTCTTGTTGTTTCATGGAAGGTTGTAAACACTGACACCAAAGAGATGTACTTCTCTATCGGCGGTCACCCAGCATTTAACGTACCGGTATCTGGTCTTGATGCCAAAAAGACAGACTTTTACATTAATGTGGGCAAAGATCAGGTATCTTATAAACTTTTAGATGAAAAAGAAGGTACCGTTTTACCAGATCTGCATACCCTAAAGACCGAAAACGGTTATCTAAGAGTTGATGAGTCTTTATTTGATAATGATGCTCTTATCTTTGATGAGTATGAAGTTGAAAAAGCTCAATTATGCTATCCAGACAAAACTCCTTATGTAACTTTGGATGCTAAAGGATTCCCAGCTTATGGCATCTGGTCTGTTCCAAAGAAGAACTGTCCTTTTATCTGTCTTGAACCATGGATTGGCAGAGCAGATGACAAGGGCTTTAATGGTGAACTTAAAGACAAGTACAAAGAACAGTCTTTAAAGGCTGGTAGTGAGTTTAACGCTTCATATACCATTACCATTAACGGTTAGAAGAGATCTTTTCTAACTGGTGCATTCCCATAAAATAAAGGAAGATCATGGTGAGCTTCCTTTATTTTTCTTCTGAGACTTAAAAGTATTGTGTACGCTTTCTAGCCTTATTTTTGTGAAAGTTTTATTACAGAAATTTCAGCTGGAGTTGCAATTCTAAGCGGAATGCCTGCCCAGATCCTGGTTCCGTTATTTACAATAAGCCACTGGTTTTCAATTTTATAAAGTCCACTGACATAACCTTTGTTGGCGCTTTTTACAATGGATTTGAGTATAGGCATCAGTCCGCCATGGGTATGACCTGATAAAGTCAGATCAGATACTTTTTTTAGATCATCTGCAAGTTTTGGCTGATGTGATAAAAAGACCACCGGAAGATCAGGATCAATATCTTTTACAGCATTTAAGATCTCTGGTTTATCAAATCCGTAATTCTGGCCTGTAGGATCTATAAGTCCGCACAGATTTAAGATCCCTCTGCCATCTTTTGTGGTGATGATAGTTGAAGTGTTTTCTAAAAATCTGATCCCGCCTTTTTCAAGATAAGATATCCACTGCTCGTATCCAGAATAGAACTCGTGGTTACCTGACACGGCATAAATGCCATGCTTTGATTTGAGCTTGAAAACAGGGGAGATCTTCTCATCTAGCGTTTTTATATCACCATCTACAAAGTCTCCAGTAATGACCACAAGATCTGCGTTTATCTTATTGACGGTATTTACTATGTCTTCCATTTCCTCAATTGTTGATGGCAGACTTACGTGCAGATCACTTAGCTGTACAATGACAAATCCGTTGTCATCTGGATTCAAACTGCTTAATTTGATTTCGTAATTCTTAATGTCAGGAGATGAAAAGCCGTTTAGTACACCGGTAAAGCCAAGTATCACAGATACACTTAGGTTTACGAGAGCATAGCGCAGTGATGCAGGTGGAATTACATATTTAGAGAATGATAAGCGTGATAGCTTGTAGATCCCGTTTACTATCATTCTTAACAGAGTAAAAACAGCCACAAAGATTGTGGTGAAATACCAGGCATTGACAATGATGGTAGTTACTCTTCCAATACTAGGATCCATGATGGTTCCACCTGTCAGATAAAACAGGTAGAGCTTTAAAGAGCCAATACCTAAAATCAGCGATAGTATCAGCTTCTTTTTGATGGTGATTCTAAGTGGCCAGACAAAGAACAGCAGGATAATAAGTGCCTGGACAAAAGGATAGATTTTAAATGCGAGCATTACAACCTCACGGCAGGATAGAGACAGCCACAGATGGTGTCGTATTTTGCACCGGTGCTTCCTGAGAGTGGCAGTGGTATTCTGTGCATGAACATATAAGCAAACAGGGCAAAGGCATGGGCCTCTATAAGCTTTGAATTAACTCCTAAATCATCAGCCCTGAAAATTCTCACATTGTTTTTTGACAAAAGTGTCTGCATACGGGATAAAAGAACCCTGTTATAGGCACCTCCACCGCAGATGATAAGCTTTGCCTCACTTATCTTATAAGTGTAGAGGCACTTTCTTATGGCGTTCACACAGCTTACAACTGTAAGTTCTGTCAGTGTTGCCACAAGATCGTTTACATAATTACCGTCAAGAGTTGCAAACAGAAGCTCGTCTTTGATGAAATCGGCATTAAAGGTTTCTCGACCAGTGGATTTTGGCGGTTCAAGCTCAAAGTATGGTGCAGACAGAGACTTTAATAAAAGCTCGTTGATAACCCGACCTTTAGCTGCAATAGCGCCATCCTTGTCAAAAGGCTTTTTTAAAAGCAGTCTTGTTGCTGTATCAATCAGTGTGTTGGCAGGACCCACATCAAAGGCAGTGAGAATATCGTGCTCTTTGTTTTTGTCAATTACAGTCAGGTTGGCAATGCCTCCTAAGTTTAATACCATGGTGACTGTTTCATCGTCTCCAAACTGTCTTTGATGAAATACCTGAGCAAGAGGAGCTCCGCTGCCACCTGCGGCAATATCAGCTGATCTGAAATCACAGACAACATCAATACCTGTCTGTGCACTAAGTCTTGCACCATCATCAAGCTGAATGGAAAAGCCCTTGTCAGGACAGTGACGAATCGTCTGACCGTGAGAGCCAATTGCACATACAGCAGAAGGTGATAATTTTGCTTTTACCAGAAGCTCGTTTACAGCTTTTGCCTCATAGTCTGAGAGTTTTACTTTAGCATTTCCTGCCTTTTCTATTTCATTGTCAGATGAAGTGCACAGAGAGTGCAGAAGATTTCTTGTGTCCTCATCATAATCTACACTGTGACTCTGAATGATGGTGCTTTTACCATCTTCAAATTCAACTGCTACGGCATCTATACCATCAATGCTGGTACCGCTCATGAGTCCTATGTATATTTCTTTCATGTTAAGTCTTGTTATTTGAGATGAATACGTATTTTTCAGAATTAAGAGAGATTATAGCTTAAATGAGACAGTTCAATGTTAGCATTTGAATTTTGCAACAGTTTTTTCAAATCTTTGAATAAGAGCGCTAAATAGATTAAAATAAGGGATTAGTTTTTTTTCATTATAATATTTGCAGGTTACACATGTCAGATGTAGAAAGCGCATTACGTGAGATTGCCCGTGGTGCCGAGGAAATTATTCCTTTAGAGGAACTTAAAAAGAAACTTCAGTCAGGTCGCCAGCTTACCATTAAGCTTGGAATGGATCCTACTGCACCGGACATTCATTTAGGTCACACTGTAATTCTAAACAAGCTGCGTACCTTCCAGAAACTAGGTCACAAGATTGTGCTTATCATCGGTGACTTTACCGCAGCTATCGGTGATCCTTCTGGTAAAAATGCAACAAGACCAGAACTTCCAAAAGATCAGATCATTGAAAACGCCAAAACCTACGCTGAGCAGGCTTTCAAGATCTTAGACAAGGACTTAACCGAAATCCGTTATAACAGTGAATGGTGCGAAAAGTTAGGAGCAGCAGGTACCATCAAGCTTGCATCTAAACTGACAGTAGCCCGTATGCTTGAGCGTGACGATTTCTCAAAGCGTTTTGATTCAAGACAGCCAATTGCTATTCACGAGTTCTTATATCCTTTGTTCCAGGGATATGACTCTGTAGCCATCAAATCAGACGTTGAGCTTGGCGGTACTGATCAGAAATTCAATCTTCTGATGGGCAGACAGCTGCAGCAGGATGCAGGCATGGAGCCTCAGGTTGTGCTGATGATGCCACTGCTTGTTGGCCTTGATGGTGTAGTCAAGATGTCAAAATCGAAGCACAACTACATTGGTGTAACCGAATCTCCAAAAGAAATGTTTGGCAAGATCATGTCAATTTCTGATGAACTGATGTGGTCATACTTTGATCTTCTGTCATTCAGAAGCGTTGATGAGATCAAGGAACTCAAAGACAAGTGTACATCAGGTGGCATGAATCCACGTGATGCTAAGATTGAACTTGGCCGTGAAATCGTTGAACGTTATCATGGTGCAGAGGCTGCTAATGCCGCGGTAGAAGGCTTCAAGTCTCAGTTTGCCAAAGGCGCTCTTCCAGATGATATTCCTGAGGTGACTGTAAGTGCCACTGCTATTGCAAACCTCCTCAAAGAGGCAGGACTTTGTGAGTCAACTTCAGAGGCAATGCGTATGTTAAAACAGAACGCAGTCAAGTGTGACGGTGCAGTTATTGCTGACAAGAACGCACCGGTACCAGAGGGTACCCACATCTGGCAGGTAGGTAAGCGTCGTTTTGCCAAGGTAACATTAGCTTAGGATAAGGATTTGAAAATGGCTATGACTCAGGATGAATTAAAGGTAATGGTGGCAAAGGCCGCCCTTGAGTATATCCCTCGTAATGCCGTATTAGGTGTTGGCAGCGGATCAACTGTAATGAAGTTTATCGAGCAGATTGGCCTTAACAAGGTTCCAGTAAGTGCTGCAGTCAGCTCATCAAACAAGACCACTGAAGCTTTAAAGGCTATTGGTGTCAATGTTGTGGATCCAAATACTGTTGAGCCATACGATGTTTATATCGATGGCGCAGATGAGGTTGATCCACAGCTTAATATGATTAAAGGTGGTGGAGCCTGTCTTACCCGTGAGAAGATCCTAACCTCTATGGCCAAGAAATTTATCTGCATTGTAGATAAATCAAAGCTTGTAAAAACCTTAGGAACCTTCCCACTTCCTGTTGAGGTGATTCCAATGGGGCGTGAGCAGGTGGCAAGATCACTTAGAAAATTAGGTGGTGAACCTGTATTACGTGAGGGTTGCATCACCGACAACGGCTGTGAGATCTTAGATGTTCATGGATTAAAGATCACTGATCCTTTAGCTATGGAGCAGCGTATCAATCAGATCCCAGGAGTTGTAACCGTAGGTTTATTTGCATTTAAAGGCGCTGATGTTGTTTTATATTCAACAGAAGAAGGCGTTAAGGTCTTAATGCGCAAATAATCTCTAAAATCTAATGTCTAAAAGGAGAGGAGCTGATGCTCCTCTTCTTGTCTAAAATGTGTTCACATAAAGCATTCAAAAGCTGTAATCATCCCAAACGGATAGAAATTACTAATCATTTATTGAGGCGTATTTGTAATCTTGCCAAAAGTCAGATTCTGGCAGTTCAAATAAACGATCTGAAAAAGAACAGTACCATATTTTTTTAGTGAATGTGGTCCTATTCTGTTACAAAAATGGGCAATGACCTTAGGTCTTTTTTCTTTCAAGTATTATGAAAACGCCACTTTCATTTACAGGAGAGAAAAATGAAACCTTTTATGAAGCTTTTTGCAATTGCTTTTTCCCTTGCTGTCTCCCAGTTTTCTTATGCATCTGACAATGGTCCTTATCTGAAGGTCGATTATGTTAATAGCGATCTGCCATCAGATTACAGGCTTGATAACTTCAGAATGTCCACAGATGCGTTTCCTGAAAACAAAATAGCCGTTTTAAAGAAACATGGGATGAAGACTGAGGTATCACGCGCAGGTATGGATACTCTTCAGACAGTCGGATCAGCCGACTTTACCCAAAAGCAGTTTGACTGGCTGCTTTCTGAGCTCAGTAAACAGGGAGTATCTCCTGAAAAAATTACCGTTATGGATCTAAGAGGAGAGAGTCACGGCCTTATTGATGGCAATGTTTTCATGTTATGGATTGAAAACAACTGTGTTAATGAATCAAAGCCAACTGAAACCGTTCTTGAAGAAGAGAAGTTACTTTTGAGTAAACTAAAATCTCAAAAAGAAGTCAGAATGTATGAAACCAACGATAAGTGGGCTCCTGCCTTTGATAAGGACATGCTCAGTTTCAAAGACAGTGAGATCATCTCAGAAAAGGAACTTGTAGAAAGTCGCGGTGCAAAATATATAAGATTTGCAGATACCAATCATTTCAGACCTGATGATCACGAAGTTGATCTGTTCGTTGACTTCATGAAGACCGTAAAAAGTGATGAATGGCTTGCCATGCACTGTTATGCAGGTGAAGGCAGAACAACAAACTTCATGGTCATGACTGATATTTTCAAAAACTATAAGCTCGCATCCTTTGATGATATTGCTGCAAGACAGGGCCTTATCGGACCTGTTGATGTCAGAATAGAGGTTGCTGTAACAGGAAAAACTCACTATAAGATGAAAGCCTCAATTGAGAGAAGAATCTTTCTGCAGCAGTTCTACAGGTATGCAAAAGAAACAGAATTTACTGGTGTGTCATGGTCACAGTGGGTCAGGGACAAGGGCATAAGCCTTACATACTATCCTGATATGTAGGCTTTCTACTCTTGATTTTAGTTCATAAAAAGGCTCATGGCTGCTAAAAACAGCTTTGGGCCTTTAGTGATTATAGAGGTGGTAAAATCTTTTTTTGTGCAACTAAAATTTGAATGTTTTCTTTTTGACACTACAACACTTTTTGTGAGGTTATCTTCTTAAGGCTGTACAGTACCGCCATATGAATGAAGAGATTTTTCTGTCTAACTTACGTGTTACTCTCAATTTTTTTTGAGAATTTCAGAAAAATATAAGATCCGATCGCATATTCTACGTTGTAACAACTTAATTTCTTGAAAAGTCAGTATGAAAAAGGCACAATTCTAGTTGGTTCAAAGGCTCTGCAACTGCTTTTTCAAAGTTGGCACACTAGTTGAAACATACTCATCAGAAGAATTAAAAAGTCAATTTATTGACGTGGAGGTTTGTATGAGTATGTCGGTATCTACAAGTGGCACAGGTGTTTCAATATTAGCTCAGATGCAGAAAATGCAGATGCAGATGAAAACACTGGCACAGGCAGCATCAGGGCAGGTTCCAGGATTTGAGGGGAATTCTCCTGTATATGATCCAGAAAACACCAAAGTAAAAGCTGTTGATCATGTAGCTCCTGAAGGTCAGGTTGATAATGTCGGTGCTTTTGCCAACATGCTCCATGAAGCCTTTGAGAATGTGAACGATCTTCAAAACGACAGTTCTTCAAAACAGACACGTTTTGATTTAGGTGACAGATCTGTGACACTTTCTGATGTCATGATTGCGTCACAGAAAGCAAGCCTGTCATTTGAGGCAACCATACAGGTTCGCAATAAAATGATTGAGGCATACAAGACTATTTCACAGATGCAGATTTAATGCACTGTAACTGAGGTAAAAAATGGCTGAAAACGAGTTTCCAGTAGCACCAGGCGGACAGCAGAACGTTCCTGAAGATGGTGCATCTACCGCTGTAACGACTACCTCCCATAATAGCGGTGATGAGTCTAAGGATCTTGTGCCTGCAGCTCAAAGTACTGATGTGGCAGTTTCAGGCGATGATGGCCTGCCAGAACAACGCTCAGGAATTAAATCATTCTTCAGCGATGGTGAGATGTTTCATCGTTTAATCATCCTCGCTTTCTTGGTTATCTTTGTCGCTGCAATCATCTTTGCTGTATTCTCTTTTACCTCAGGTTCAAAAAGCCCTGAATCTCAGAGAACTCTTGGCCAGTATTCTCCAAACCAAATTGGTCAGGTTCTTGATTTCTTAGATAACGAAGGCTATAAGCATACTTTAAGTCGCAATACTATTTTCGTTGAAGCAAAAGAATACAATGAAATCACAGAGAAGATGCTTCGTCAGGGTATTGCACTTCCAGCTGAGAAAACAGACGATGGTGACAAGATCATCATGTCCGATTCAGGCTTTGGCGTTTCACAGCGCATGGAAAATGAGCGTATCAAGCATGGCCGTGAGGTTCAGCTTGCCCGTGCTGTAGAGCGAATTGACGGTATTGAAAGAGCAACAGTTCTTCTTGCTATTCCAAAGGAGAATGTATTTGCCCGTGAAAAGAGCCTGCCATCTGCTGCTGTTGTGGTTACTTTAAAACCAAATGCCTATCTATCTCCTGAAAATGTTGAATCGATAAAATTCCTTGTTGCATCCTCAGTTCATAATCTTTTGGCAAAGAATGTGACTGTAACAGATCAGTCTGGCCGTCAGCTAAGTTCAGAAGTCAGAACGAACAATTCTGATAACAAGCTGCAGCGAGAGTTTGAAATGCGCACTTTGCGTGAGGCACAATACAGAGACAAGCTTGATTCTATTCTTGCACCTATGCTTGGAGTCGGTAACTATTCTGCTGAAGTTGATGTCACAATGGACACTACCTTGCAGGAGGAAACTTCACAGTTATTCAATCCAGATTCTCAGGCAGTGCGTTCTGAAACATTAAAAGAGCAGTCTGGTTCTGATGAGAAGACTAATCCTTATGGTGTTCCTGGTTCTCTCTCAAATCAGCCTCCTGCAAATGCTTCAATTCCGCAGCAGCTTAAAAATGGTACTGCAACTGATGCAAGCACCACAGATAAACGAAAAGAGAGCCGCGAGGCTGTCCGCAATTACGAGGTTGATACCACAACCCGTCATACTGTAAGGCCTACCAATGTGGTATCACGTCTTACTGTATCTGTTGCAGTGGATTATGTAAGAAAACTTGATGCTGACGGTATGGTTACTTATGAGCCAAGACCTCAGAGCGATCTTGATAAGATTGCAGATCTTGTACGTGGTGGATTAGGTCTTAATGATGCCCGCGGTGATTTTGTGAAGGTTGAAACTGTATCCTTCCCACACGGTGATATCAAACCTCCACTTCCTTGGTACCAGCAGGATTACTTCTATCGTTTAGTAAAGATTGGTGGTTCAGTACTTGTCGTACTTATCATCATCGTCTTCATTATCCGTCCTCTGCTCAACAAGCTCCTGCACAAGGATGAGGCTGAGCTTAACCCTGAGGTTGACCAAGATGAACTTGATTCTCAGTCAGCTCTTGACGGTTATGACGATTTCAATCTGATAGCCAAGAACAAGGAACTTGCCGATCAGGTCTATACGATTAATCATGAAGGTGGCATTGAGCTTCCAAACCTCCACAAAGAGGCAGATCTGCTCAAAGCTGTACGTACTTTAGCCTCTAATGAGCCTCAGCTTACCGCTGAAGTTATCAAAGACTGGCTTGAAGAAGATTTTAAAGATAAGGCTTAGGAGTGAGATATGTCTGATCAGACTCCGGTTAAGGTTCCAGCTCCATCAATTGGTAGCAGCAGTTCTCAGGTTCTTGAGTTCACTGAGGACGAGAAAACAGCCCTTGAGAATATGTCCGGTATGGACAAGGCAGTGCTTTTAATGCTCTCCCTGTCAGAGGAGGATGCGGCTCAGATTTTCAAGAACTTAGAGCCAAAACAGGTACAGAAACTTGGTGTGAGAATGTCTGAAATGACTGCCTTCACACAGGATCAGGTAAATGCTGTACATAAGGCATTCCTCAAAGACGTAACCCAGCATTCAAATTTAGGTCTTGGAAACCAGGACTTCGTACGACATGCCTTGGTTGCTGCTTTAGGTTCAGAAAAGGCCAACAACCTTATCGAGCAGATCTCTCTTGGTACAGGTTCTCGTGGTCTTGATTCACTTAAATGGATGGATGCAAGACAGGTTGCAACCATTATTCAGCATGAGCATCCTCAGATTCAGACTATTGTTCTCTCTTACCTAGAGCCTGAACAGTCAGCCGAGATTTTATCTCAGTTCCCAGAGCAGGTAAGACTTGATCTTATCATGCGTATTGCAACCTTAGAAGAAGTTCAGCCTGCAGCTCTCCAGGAACTTAATGAAATTATGGAAAAACAGTTTGCTGGTACCGCAGGTTCTCAGTCTGCCAAGATCGGTGGTCTCAAGAGTGCTGCTGATATTATGAACTACTTAGATAGCTCAACAGAGACTCAGCTGATGAATGCAATTCAGTCTCAGGACAAGGAAATCGGCAATCAGATTCAGGATCTCATGTTCGTTTTCGAAAACCTAAATGGTGTAGACGACCGTTCTATCCAGACGCTGCTTCGCGATGTTCCATCAGACGTTCTGCAGAAGGCTTTAAAGGGTGCAGACGATGGTCTCAAAGAGAAGTTCTTCAAGAATATGTCATCAAGAGCTGCAGCATCCCTCAAGGAAGATCTTGCATCTATGGGTCCTACCAAGCTCTCAGATGTTGAAGCAGCTCAGAAGGAAATTCTTACTATTGCAAGAAAACTTGCAGATTCTGGCGCAATCATGCTCAACCGTGGTGGCGGAAGCAACGACTTCATTTAATATTAAGGCAAGTTAAATGGATGATTTTTTCAATGCAGTTGAATCAGGCGGAAGTGCAGCCAACTCAGAGGACATCAAAAAAAGTCAGCTGCCGCGTCGTGATGTCCGTTACGACCGTCAGGTGATAACTGTAACCTCTGCAGAGAATGTCAAAGAGTACAAGGTTAAAGTCTGGCCCACTATAGGCGATGAAAACGGAGGAACCACCAACGCTTTGGGGATTCCAAATGATGCTCTTGTCATGCGCCACAGAAAGATGGTTGCTGAATTAAGACAGCAGGAAAGAGATTATCACGCCAAAGCCTATAGCGAACTTTATGAAGCTATGCAGTCTGAAATGGAACTTCATGAGGCAGAAAGTCAGAAGCCTGCCTTTACTGTCGAAGAATTAGAGCAGATTAGAAATGAAGCCTGCGAAGAAGGGCGAGAGCAGGGATATAAGGAAGGCTTTGAAAAGGGGCTTTCAGAAGGTCTTGAAAAGGGTGTTTCTGAAGGTCTTGAGAAGGGAAGTGCTGAGGGCCTTGAAAAAGGCTATGATGAAGGTTTCAAAAAAGGCGCTGAAGAGGGCTTTGAAAAAGGACACAGTGAGGGTATTGAGTCTGGTCAAACTGTAGTACTTGAGCAGGTTGAGCGTTTCAGATATTTAGCAGACTGTCTTGCAAATCCTTTACGAGAAGTTGACCGTGATGTAACAGATGAAATTGTTTATATGATTTCAAGACTCGTAAAGGTAATTACTCACAAAGAAGTAAGTTTAAGTCAGGAATTCTTTAAGAGTACCATCGAAAAAGCCATGACTGTACTCCCAGGTTATGAAAACGGAGCCACTATCTTTTTAAACCGAGAAGATCTTGATGTGGTGACAACTGCGATAGGTCGAGAGTACATTGAACAGGCTAAATGGAATCTTCAGGCAGATGATAATCTCTCATCTGGTGATATCAGAGTCTGCAATGAATCAAGTGAAGTAAACTGGCGTTTAGAAGATCG
The DNA here is from genome assembly GCA_051885305.1 of Succinivibrio sp. GTDB lineage: Bacteria > Pseudomonadota > Gammaproteobacteria > Enterobacterales > Succinivibrionaceae > Succinivibrio. The sequence continues at coordinate 17,829 of JBJEWY010000113.1, forward strand.
TATAGACTCACTTTTAAATGACTTTTTAAGTGGTTCATATCCAGCAGTTGAAAAGGCATTAAAAGAAAGTATCGAAAACTGTCCTGAATATGATGAAAAAGTAAAGCCAATGAAAAAGGCCTCAAAAAGTAAAATTTCAGAAGTTTTAGATACGTCTGATCCTGCAGATGGTATAGCACAGGAGAATTTATCAAATCCTGATACAGGTGAAGCAGCAGGTGACGAGATAACTCAAAGTCCTCAAGAGGAAGTTACAGATAAAACTCTGCCATCAGATAATGAGGCCTAGTCTTTATGAATAATCTTTTATCAAGACTTCAGAGCGTCCCATTAAATGAAACAGAAAAACCTCCTGTTTTATCAGGTCGTCTTACCCGTGTTGTCGGTCTGACTCTTGAGGCTGTAGGCATTAAAGTGCCTTTGGGACAGCGTTGCAGAATTGATACTACAACTGGTCCAATGACAGCAGAAGTTGTGGGCTTTTCAGGCTCTACTACCTACCTTATGCCGACATCAGATATATCAGATGTGCAGAATGGTGACCTTGTAACTCCTATAAACGGTACAGATTCTTACCCATACGGGTTGCATCTTTTAGGCAGAGTTCTTGATGGTATGGGAAATCCTATTGATGATCTAGGACCGCTGCCACAGGGAAGTGCCGTGAGATGGCATCCTAAAAAATTAAATCCGATGGCTAGACGACCAATTAAAGAACCTCTAGATGTTGGTGTAAAGGCCATCAATTCTCTTTTAACAGTAGGCCAGGGACAGCGTATTGGTCTTTTTGCGGGCTCTGGTGTCGGTAAGTCCGTTCTTTTAGGCATGATGACCCGCGGTACCACTGCAGATATCGTTGTCGTGGGGTTAATTGGTGAACGTGGCCGTGAGGTTGTGGAGTTTATTGATGAGATTTTAGGCCCAGAGGGCAGAGCACGATCTGTAGTTGTAGCAGCTCCTGCTGACGCATCTCCTCTGATGCGACTTAAAGGCTGTGAAACCACTATTTTAATTGCAGAGTATTTCAGAGATCTTGGCTACAACGTCCTTTTGATGATTGATTCTCTGACCCGTTATGCCATGGCTCAGCGTGAGATTGCCTTAGCTGTCGGAGAACCTCCTGCAACTAAAGGTTATCCACCATCTGTTTTTGCAAAATTGCCCGCCTTGGTTGAAAGAGCCGGTAACGGGGGACCTGGTCAGGGCTCTATTACCGCATTTTTTACGGTTTTAGTTGAAGGTGATGATCTCCAAGATCCAATTGCAGATTCAGCACGTGCAATTCTAGATGGTCATATTGTGCTCTCACGAGAGCTTGCTGACTCAGGTCATTTCCCTGCAATTGACGTTGAAAAATCAATTAGCCGCGTTATGCCTGCTGTTGTAACCTCAGAGCATATGATCATGGCTCGTACCATAAGACAGTGTGTGGCTCAGTATACACAAAGCCGTGAACTTATTCAGGTAGGAGCCTATCAGAGAGGTTCTGATCCGAGAATTGATCAGGCAATAATGATAAAACCATATATAGATGAGTACACTGTGCAGGGTATGAAGGATGTAGTCTCATTCAGGGATTCTTTAGAGGGGCTAAAGCAGCTATCTATGATTCTGATTGATGATGCTCAAAGAAAAGTTGATGCCATGCAGAATCAGGCCTTAGAGGCGCCAAAGCAGAGTGCTGTAGCTGTTAAAAGCACCAATGGCACAGGTGGAGCGTCATTTAAAACATCAAGCGTAAAAGTTACTTCACGCCTTAAATGATCTGAGTTATTAAGATGAGTAATGACAGAGCATTACATACAGTTCTAGAATTAAGGCAGCGTCAGGAAGATGAGTCTCTTAGGATGTGGACTGATGCTAAAAATGCTGTTATCTCATTTGAAAAACAGATTGAGCAGTTAAATCAGTTTGAAAAAATCTACACAGAAGAGATGCAGTTAAAGAGCCAGCAAGGACTTGCTCTTAACATGTATTCAACCTACCAGCAGTTTATTGAGAAACTAGATAAAATAAGAACACGACAAATTGCTGGTTTAGAACAGCTCAAAGCCCAGATGGAGCGAGCAAGATTAAATTATTTAGAAAAACAGAAACAGCGAAAGATTATTGAAAAGCTCATTGAGAAACATCGTCTTGAAAAGATAAAAATTGAGGCCAAGGCTGAGCAGAAACTTACTGATGAGCTTTCATCTTCAAAACAGGCCCGTATTCTGATTGAAAAAATACGCGGCAACTAGTCAGATTTTCAATTAGTGTTCACAGCATTTCCAAGTAAAACGATAAATAATTGTATAACGTTGATTCTAGTGCATATGAGTACGTTTCACACATGCTAAATACGTGTTGAATACGTAAATATTTCAGATAAAATACAGATAGTAAACGTATATTTGGACAACATAAATGAGCGTAAAGACATTCAA
>JBJEWY010000114.1:0-20163 GCA_051885305.1 Succinivibrio sp.
TAAACCATTAATTTACAATAAGATCTTAGGCGTTTTGCTAAAGATCTTAGGTAAGCTTAAAAAGTTGTCTTCATACTTTGTATTTTGCCTAATATTCTCATTTTTTTGGAAAGTTATAAAGATAGGCAGTGTATTGGTGGCTTTATTGTATTTGATCACACATTTTGTGCCACTATGGCGGTTTAACTGTTTAATTGGCGCCAGACATCAGCATAGGTATATATTTTGTACAAGGTAATGTTTACTTTATGCTGGCGTAGTTCTTCCGGTATAAATCGAGTGAATAGTCCACAAGCCCATTCTAAAATTCATAAAACAGACTCGTGTTAGGTTGTATGAATTATTTCGGAATTTTAAGTCGGTTCTCATAAACTATACTCTCTCACGAGAGTATAGCTGCCAAAGATTTTTTGACCAGACTCAGTTTTGGGTGTATTTAAAACTGTTGTTAAGTACACAAGTTTATCTTCCAAGAAGAGCATCTGGAATTATGCACTGAAAGTGTCTTGAGACAGTTCCTTTCATCAGTTTGCCATCTACAATGACCCCATCTAATATAGATTCTTTATCAAGTAGGTAAGGGGATAGAGCATCCATTTTTCGACATGAACTTTCGGCTTGTGCTCTGGCATAGTTCCAGTTGACATCAGCAGTACTTTCATCATAAGGAACGCCGTTTCCATCGTAATCAAAACCAATTTCTACACTTTTTTGTGACCAATTCTCATTTATGGTTTCGAATTGGACTGTACTTTTTGATGCACAGGCAGTCACAGCCATAGCACCAAGAGCAAGTGCTGAAGCTTTAATTAAAGGACAGTTGATTTTCATAGATCCTCCGGAGTATAGCTATATCCATAATTATAAGTGGAGTAAGATTTAATAGTTATAAAATCAAATAGTTATCGTGATGATAGCCACATTTTGTGTTTTTTAAGAGACAATACTGCCTAACGATTACCTGATTTGCTGGATATCAGCAATTTTATGTTTTTATGATGTGGTAATATAAGATAGTACTTTAAGAAAATTTCATTACTAAAAACATATATGTCTGATAATAATACTTATTCTGGGGCCTCTATTGAGGTATTAAAGGGGCTTGAGCCGGTCAGAAGACGACCTGGTATGTACACTGATACTCAAAATCCTAACCATTTGGGTATGGAAGTAATTGATAACAGTGTAGACGAAGCCGTAGCTGGTTATGCCTCACAAATTGAGGTTACCCTGTTTGAAGATCAGTCTCTTGAGGTAAAAGATAACGGTCGTGGTATGCCTGTTGATCTTCATCCTGAGGAAAAAATTCCTGCAATTGAGCTGATTCTTACCAAACTGCACGCAGGTGGCAAATTTAATTCTGACAGCTATAAATTCTCTGGCGGTCTGCACGGTGTTGGTGTTTCTGTTGTAAATGCTCTCTCAAAAAAGCTGGTAGCTACAGTAAAACGCGGCGGTAGTGTTTATGAAATAACTTATGAGCGTGGTGAGAAGACAGAAGATTTAAAGATTATTGATAGCTGTGCTAAAAAAGATACAGGAACTACTGTAAGGTTCTGGCCTGATGAACCATATTTTGATGAGCCAAAATTCAATGTAGCAGCACTCAAACATCTATTGCGTGCAAAAGCTGTGCTGTGCAAGGGCCTAACAATAGTATTTAGTGACAGAATAAACAATGCTACAGAAAGCTGGTCATACAGCGGTAATTTACAGTCATATCTTACATCTCAGGTGGCACAGAGAACTGTTGAGCCAAATCCTCCATTTTTCGGAGAAGTGAAAAATGAGGATGAGGAACTTGAGTGGGCTGTCTGTTGGGAGATGGAAGGAAGCGGCAGTCACACTTTGGGGGAGTCGTTTGTAAACCTCATTCCAACAGTTGAAGGCGGAACTCATGTCAATGGCTTTAGAACGGGGTTAACCAATGCCATAAGAGAGTTCTGTGATTTGCATAATCTGTTGCCAAAGAATCTTAAGATTACCGCAGATGATGTCTGGAGCCGATGCTCTTATGTGATCTCACTTAAAATGCGTGATCCTCAGTTTGCAGGGCAGACTAAGGAAAAACTCTCATCAAGGCATATAGCATCAGTGGTTGACGGCATAATTTCAGATAGCCTTTCTTTATGGCTTAATTCAAATGTGGAAACCGCTACTGTAATTGCTAAACTTATTATTGAGTCAGCAAAAGAGCGTGAGAGTGCTGCCAAGGTTGTCGAGCGAAAGAAAACTAGCAGAGGACCTGCGCTTCCAGGCAAACTTGTTGACTGTACTTCAACAGATCCGTCACGAGGTGAGCTCTTTATTGTAGAGGGTGACTCTGCTGGAGGATCAGCCCGTCAGGCACGTGATTCTAGCTGTCAGGCAATTCTTCCTTTAAGAGGTAAGATATTAAATACTTGGGAAACATCTGCAAGTGTTGCTTTAGAATCGGAAGAGATCAGGGCAATTTCTGTTGCAATCGGTGTTGAACCTGATGCTGATACTCTAGACGGTTTACGCTACCACAAGATCTGTATTCTTGCAGATGCGGATTCTGACGGACTTCATATTGGTACGTTACTTTGCGCACTTTTTGTAAAACACTTTACCAGACTTGTAAGAGAAGGCCATATATATGTTGCCTGTCCACCTTTATACCGTATTGATTCTGGCAAGGTGAAGGAATACGCTTTGGATGATGAGGAACTTGAGGTAAAGCAGAAACAGCTTTTAAGAAAAGGGGTTAAAAAAGAGAATATCAAGATTCAGCGATTCAAAGGATTAGGTGAAATGAATCCAGAGCAGCTTAGAGAAACCACACTTGCCCCTGAATCAAGGCGTCTGATGCAGCTTACCCTGTCAGGAGAAAATGATGAGAGTACCTTTGCTCTTATGGACATGCTTCTTTCAAAGAAGAGAGCAGGGGACAGGCGTCAGTGGCTTGAAAGCAATGGTGATAAGGCGGAGGTACTTGACTAAAGAATGGCTGACAGTGACGACAAAACAGAACAACCGACTGGCAAAAAATTAAATGATGCTAGAAATAAAGGTCAGGTTCCGCGTTCAAAGGAGTCTGGAACTTTTTTTGTGTTGCTCGCTGGCGTCCTGTCTATTTGGATTTTCTCTTCCTTCCTTGGAAAGGGTATGCGTCAGATCATGCATAACAGCTTTGACCTGACACGTGAGCAGATTTATTCAGAAGATGAGTTTAGACGAATCTTTGTTGAAAACATTTTAAATATTGCTATTCCAATTATTGGCATAGCTTCAGTAGTTTTTATATGCGCTATTTTGGGGTCGATATTCCTTGGTGGTTTCAATTTCTCCCAGGAAGCGATTAAACCAAAATTCAATAAATTAAATCCTGTTTCTGGAATCTCCAGAATCTTTTCATTGAATTCAGTTGTTGAACTGATAAAAGGTATCTGCAAGGTTGCTTTTATTGGTGCTTTCTGTTATTTCGCACTTTCTGGTAGGTTGACAGAGGTTATGAGTCTGTCATTTCTTGATCCGTTAGCGGCAATTCGTCGTGCAATAACGCTGCTTTTCCAGTTTATGGTGATCATTGTCTGTGCAATGCTTCCAATAGTTTTAATTGATGTACCATATCAGAAGTGGCACTACATCAAACAGCTGAGAATGTCCAAGCAGGAGGTAAAGGACGAGTACAAGGATACAGAAGGTAATCCTCAGATCAAAGGAAAGATCAAACAACTGCAGTTTCAGATGGCAGCTAGGCGTATGATGCAGAATGTTCCTAAGGCAGATGTTGTGGTTACAAACCCAACCCATTATGCCGTGGCAATCAAATACGATGTTGATGGAACAACTGCACCTTTAGTTGTTGCCAAGGGCGTAGATGAGATTGCAGAAAAAATTAAAGAGATCGCAAGAGAAACAGATGTACCAGTTTTACCTCTGCCTCCACTTGCACGTTCTCTTTATTACACAACAGAACTTGATCACGAAATTCCTCGTGGATTGTTCAAAGCTGTAGCTCAGGTATTAGCTTGGGTCATGGGAATGAAGGCATTTAAAGAAGGTAAAAGCCGTCAGAGACCAAGGGATCTTGATAAAAATCTTCCTATACCTGATGAATTAAGATTTTAAAAATGTGACCTCAAAAGGTTTCATATTGTGTAATAATTTGAATATGAACACAAATTATTGCTTTGTTATAATCTGTTTCAGACAAATTTCAGAAGGGAGTTAACGAGGAAATTATTTATGGTAACTAATACCCCTAAGAAAGCACCGGCTAAAGCCGCAGCAACTGCAAAGACCACAGCTCCTAAAGCTGCAGCCGCCAAGGCATCAACTGCTAAGGCAACTTCAGCATATAAAGAGCAGGTAGAGCAGTTCAAGAACTCTGTTGTCAACCATCTTCGTACCACCATTGGTACCTCAGCTGCTAAGGCAAGCAAGCTTGCATGGTGGCAGGCTGTTGTAGCAGCATGTAACGAGGATATCTTTGGTCGTCTGACTGATACTCAGTCAACTCATGCTAAGAAAGATACCCGTGCTGTGCACTATCTTTCAGCAGAATTTTTAATGGGCAGATTAACCATCAACAATCTGACCAACCTTGAAAAATTTGATATTGCACGTGATGCCTTAAAGGAATTAGGTCTTGATATCAATGAAGTCTGTGAAGAAGAGCCTGATATGGCTTTAGGTAACGGCGGTTTAGGTCGTCTTGCTGCCTGTTTCATGGATTCTCTTGCAACCTGCAACTATCCATGTGTAGGTTATGGTATTCACTATGAGAACGGTTTATTCCGTCAGGAAATCCGTGGTGGCAAGCAGGTAGAGCGTCCTGATTCATGGCGTGAATACGGTTGCCCATGGGAAGTATGCCGTCCAGAATCAGTTCAGAATATTCCATTAGGCGGTTATGTTGATACTCAGACTGCTCCAGATGGTACTGTAAGCTCAGTATGGCACCCAAGTAGCATTATCAAAGGTGTGCCTTGGGATATTCCTGTAGTTGGCTATCGCGGTTCATCAGTTGCTATTCTCCGTTTATGGGAGTCACGTTCAACTGAACAGTTCAACTGGGACGTATTCAATGCCGGCGGTTATGTTGATGCTCAGGCTGAAAAGTCATTAGCAGAAACCATTTCTAAGGTTTTATATCCAAATGATTCAACAGAAGCAGGTAAAGAGCTGCGTTTAACTCAGCAGTACTTCTTCTGTGCATGTTCACTCCGTGATATTCTGCGCCGTTACAACCGCTCACATCATCACGACTACTCAGATTTTGCAAACAAGATCGTTATTCAGCTTAACGATACTCACCCAACTATCGCAATTCCTGAGCTCATGAGACTGCTCATCGATGAGGAAGGCTTATCATTTGATGAGGCATGGGAAATCACTTCAAAGTGCTTCAACTACACCAACCACACTCTGCTCCCAGAAGCTTTAGAGAAGTGGCCTGTATACATCTTTGAAAAACTCCTGCCACGTCATCTGCAGATCATTTATGACATCAACTATCGTTTCTTAAACGGCGTTGTTGAGAAGAAATGGCCTGGAAACAATGAGATCAAGTCAAAGCTTTCTGTTATTGAAGAAGGTGAAGTTCGCAAGGTTCGCATGGCTAACCTCTGTGTTATCACTTCTGGCCGCGTAAACGGCGTTGCAAAGATCCACTCAAAGCTTGTTAAGGAAGATCTCTTCCCAGAGTATGCTGAGCTTTGGCCAAACAAGTTCTGCAACGTAACCAACGGTGTAACCCCAAGACGTTGGATGCTTTCATGCAACAGAGGTCTTGCTGAGATTTATAATGAGGTTGCTGGTACCAACTGGCCATTAAATCTTGATGAGTGCGTAAAACTCAAAGATTATGCCGGCAAGAAAGAGTGGCAGGAACGCTTCATGAAGGTCAAGTATGACAACAAGGTTCAGCTTGCTAAGGCTATTCGCGAGCTTACCGGTGTTGAGGTAGATCCTGAGGCAATGTTTGACGTACAGGTTAAGCGTCTGCACGAGTACAAGAGACAGCACTTAAATCTCTTATACATCATGTCATTATACAAGAGCCTCTTAGAGAATCCTGATCAGGATATTCCTCCACAGGTATTTATCTTTGGTGCTAAGGCAGCTCCTGCTTATACTCTTGCTAAAGACATCATCTACGCAATCAATGCAGTAGGCGAGAAGATTAACTCAGATCTTCGTATCAAGGGTAAGCTCAAGGTTGTCTTCCTGCCAAACTACCGTGTAAGTTTAGCCGAGAAGATCATTCCAGCTGCTGATATCTCAGAGCAGATTTCAACTGCAGGTTATGAGGCTTCTGGTACTTCAAACATGAAGTTCTCAATGAATGGTGCTCTCACCTTAGGTACCATGGATGGTGCTAACATTGAGATTGTTGAGAAGGCAGGTATCGAGAACAACTTCATCTTCGGTTTATCTGTAGAAGAGGTTCAGGAACTCAAGCCACGCTACAATCCATGGGATTACTATAATGCAAATGCTGATCTCAAGGCAGTACTTGACTGGTTAGATTCTGACTTCTTTACACCAGGTCAGCCAGGTGCATTATCATCAATCAAGCGCTCTCTGCTTGATAACGGTGATCCATTCCTAGTTCTTGCTGATTTTGAATCATACAAGGATGCCCATAGAAGAGCACAGCAGATGTTCAAGAACAAGTCTGCATGGGCTAAGGCCGCAATGATTAACTCAGCAACAATGGGTATCTTCAGCTCTGACCGTTCAATGCACGATTATGCTCGTGACATCTGGGCATTAAAGAGCCAGAAAGTAGATTAATCTTGTAAAGAGAATATCTTACAAGTTGTTAAATCCCGAGAGGTTAAAATCTCTCGGGATTTTTATATTTAATATGGGATAATTCTGTGCAATTATCCAATTAGGAGTAAATTGAAAATATGTATAATCAAATATACATATATTAAACCGTATCGATACGATTAAAAATATAAAATGTGTACCTGTTGGATGTAATTTTTAAGATACATTTTCATATAAATATCTTTAATCTTCTTAATATGAATTATCCAGATTTAACTTTTCTTTAATCCAGTTTCTAAATTTGATATTGTGATTGTATAATGAATTATACTAAATATGGTACGATATTCAGCATATATTAGCCAAATATGCTACATGGCAACGAGTTTCACTAATTTTAATTTTAGTCTAAGATGATCCTAATTTTTTGGAACTGATCACATAAATTAGTTCAAAAATTAAATAAAATCAAAGAATTGCAAACCAATCAGATTAATAAAATTATTCTTATCCGTAACGATTCCAGTGAATCCAATATTCATTAATTTGTAGAAAAAATTATGTTCAATAAAAAATCCGTGACAATACGGTAATCTGATTTAACGGCTTTTTTTATTCAGTAGGCGAGAATGGGGTAAAGCGAATATGAATATTCTTAAGATTAAAAAGTACCTGCAAGGACATAGTCGGATGAATATTTTTATGGAACTCAAAGATACCTATTCAAGAGTTTACCGTCATGGTGATCCTGATGATATCTGCGCTTTACCTGATGATGTGGCTAGACTTGCCGTAAGTAATGATACTGCAATATCTTCATATGTGGATTTCCACAGAAATAGCAATTTTAGAAGCTGTATGGCTAAATGTCCTTTTCTTGTAAAACGTTTGAAAAATCTTTTTTAAGAGCTTTGCTATGAAATTCATAACTTTGCAGGGAATTAACAGAAATGTCGGTACATCAAGTATCTGCGCCACTTTGAGTTACTGCTTGTCAGGACTTGATAAAAAAGTACTGTGTGTAGACGCTGATATGATGTCTAAAGCATCTTCTATAAGTGCTCTTTTCGGTCTAGATGCACCAAAAGCTAGCTGGCTTGACCAATCTTCTAGAAGCGACAATAGCGCAGGAGATGATAATTACAAGATTTACTGCTATCAGGGCAACTGTTATTTCCTGCCAAAAGGGGAAGCTCTAACAGCGGATTTTGATCCCGTACAAATTGCAGATAGTCTTTTTGCAAGAATAGAAAAACTCAAATCACTTGATTATGTACTCATTGATGGTGGAATGAGATCTCTGGGGCTTACTACAGAACTTGCAAAGAAAAGCGATATTGCCATTACTTTGGTTGAGTGTACTGCCGCATCTTTGCTTGATGTTAACAGCATAAGTGTATCTGACAACGAGTTTTTGCTGATAAACAAAATGATTCAGTCAAGTTCTGCTATGGATCAGGTACAGATTTTATATAGAAACAGTTCTCTTAAAGACTGTTTCTTTAAAGACTGTATTCCCTTTGATGAGAGCGTGATTGCCTCAGGACTTAATCAGATGCCTCTAAACAGATATCTGCCAATTTCATCTCCTTCAAGCACCATTGAAAGAATTGCTTTTGATATAGTTGCAATGTGCAAGAGTGATGAACAATCAAAGACAGACAGGGGTTGATAATATGAATGCCCTGGACCTTTATTCAAAATATAAGCTCTGGCGTTTCAACGGAAGTTCAAGACTTGAATGTAGTGTAAATATCATTGCACTTGCTCTGCTCTGGGCATTTTTACCACTTGAGAACCAGTTATTTGAAAAGGTCAGAAACAATTTCTATTACTACTATCCTCAGATAAAACCAAACCGTCCTAGACTTTTTGATCCTGTACGCTTTATTATTCAGACCTTGTTTCTGATGATTGTGCGTCAGTCAAACAGCACCAAAAAGGAATATGTCTCGTTTTTCTCCGAGCTCATGCAGTTTCTGCACAAAAACGTCTTCATCAGAGTCGTTGCTTTTGTGAGTAAACTTACCAATAAAATCAAAGGTGATTCATCAGAAAAACATGAACTAATCCTATCAAGCAAACATCATAATCTTTTGAAGTTTCTGCTGATCCTGTCTTTCTTTGCTGCAGTTATCGCTGTAACCCAGCCTTTTGATGTGACCTACCAGTTCGTATTCGTAGGTCTTATGTGGTGTCTTGCTATTCTTTTGAGATCTGCCCAAAACAGAGTATCTTTGATGCTGATGATCTTTATATCAATCATCATTTCAACCCGTTACATCTACTGGCGTATCACCAAAACCGTAATTCTTGTTGATTTTGTAACCGCAAGCTGTGCCATTCTGCTTCTGCTTGCAGAACTCTATGCCTATATAGTTCTATTGCTTTCATACTTTCAGGTAAGCTGGGTATTAAACAGAAAACCTTATCCGCTGCCAGAAGATCAGAGTCTCTGGCCAAGTGTTGATGTATTCATACCAAGCTATAACGAGCCGCTAGAAGTTGTGAAACCTACTCTTCTGGCAGCCCTTGATATTGACTGGCCAGAAGATAAACTCAATGTTTATATGCTTGATGATGGTTCAAGACCTGAATTTGAAAGATACTGCAGAGAAATCGGCATAGGTTATATCACAAGAACAGAGCACAACCACGCCAAGGCTGGTAACATCAACCATGCCTTAACAAAGACATCAGGAGATCTTGTAGCGATATTCGACTGTGACCATATACCGGTAAGAGCTTTTCTGCAGATGACTGTAGGCTGGATGGTTCATGATGAGAACATTGCTCTTGTTCAGACACCGCATCATTTCTACAGTGATGATCCTTTTGAAAAGAATCTGTCTTTAAAGGGAAATGTTCCTGCTGAGAATTCTCTGTTCCATGATTTCATTCAGAAAGGTAATGATACCTGGAATGCCACCATGTTCTGCGGTTCATGTGCTGTTATCAGAAGAAAACCGTTAGAAGAAATTGGAGGTATTGCAGTTAGACGGTAACAGAGGATGCCCATACCTCACTAAGATTGAACAGAAAGGGATATTCATCTGCATTTATCAGCATGCCCCTTGCTGCAGGTCTTGCAACAGAATCACTTGCTGATCATATCAATCAGCGTATTCGCTGGGCTCGCGGTATGGTGCAGATCTTTAGAATCGACAATCCTCTAAAGGGTAAGGGACTGACATTTGCACAGCGTATCTGCTTTTTAAATGCCATGATTCACTTCCTGCACGGTCTGCCTAGAATTATCTTTCTGCTAGCACCTCTGCCTTATCTGTTTGCAAACGTCTATATTATCTTTGCCTCAGGTATAGCAATTCTTGCTTACGTACTGCCTCATATGGTTCATTCAACCATGACCAATCAGCAGATCCAGGGCAACAAGCGTTTCTATTTCTGGGGTGTGGTTTATGAGACCATTCTCTCGTGGTACATAACCCTTCCTACACTTGTTGCTCTAATTGCTCCAAAGCATGGTAAATTCAACGTGACCGCCAAAGGAGCCTCCAATGAAAAAGAGTGGTTTGACTGGACTGTATCAAGACCTTATATCCTGTTGATCCTTTTGAATTTTGCAGGATTCATCTATGGCGTCTACAACATTATTTTCAATCCGTACGCAGAGGTAAGTACCATTCTGATAAACCTTTTGTGGGTAAGCTACAACCTTCTTGTTCTAGGTGCTGCATCAGCTGTTGCTCTTGAGGCTAAACAGGTTAGAACCTCTCCGCGTGTCCGCTGCGCAATTGATGCAAGATTAGAGATTAAAGACAATGAATCTGTTGATGTTGTTATAAGGGACTTCTCAAAGGAAGGTCTTGGCGTTGAGCTTCCTGAGAACAGCAAGAATTCAAATCTCTTTGAGCTTTTAAATGAAGGTGATTGTGTTTACGTGAACATGGATGCTGATTCAAGAACCTATCGTTTTAAGGCGCATGTCCGTTTTGCAAGTAGCAAAAAGTTAGGTCTTGCCTTAGAACTTAATGGTCGAGAGCAGAATATTGAGTATATCCGCTGTACTTTTGCCTGTGCCGATCGCTGGTCTCACAGCTTTGAGAACATGACTTCAGATTCTCTGATTCACGGTATCCACACGCTTATTACCTTCGGTCTTAGCGGATATCTAAAAATGATTAAAAACGCTCCTCACGTATTCAGAGAGTGTTTATGGGTGGTTCTTAAACTGATGATGTTTATCTTCAGTCTGCTGCCACAGCCACTTGATTTAAGCCATAGAAAGGTGAAGTAATTTTACAGGTGACAAGGAAAATGATGATGTTTGACAAACTTAAACTTATCTCATCTGCTGCTCTAATACTCATGGTATGTTCTGCAGCTACGGCAGTTCCTGCAGATGCTGACAAAAAATCTCAACAGCCTGAAGTTACAGCTGATGCTGCAAGGGTTGAGATAATTCCAACCATAAGACAGCAGCTGCCACTGTCAAAGCTTGCCTGGGTTGATAATTCAGGCGGCCTTGCTCTGACTGGAGCCTCTCCTAAGCGTTCTGTCTACTTTACCGTGAAAAGAGATGACATCATCACTGATGGTGAATTTGATCTTTACTATACCCCATCACCATCTCTGTTACCTGTAAGATCACAGCTTAATGTTTACCTAAATGGTATTCTGCAAAAGAGTATCGCTCTTCAAAAGGAAAACATAGGCAATAGAACTCATGAGGTCATAAAACTTGATTCAGGGGCTTTCAAAGATGAGAATATCTTTGATTTCGAGCTTATAGGTCATTATACTGACGTCTGCGAAAACCCTGTAGACAGCACAATCTGGCTTAATATCTCTGCTCAGTCATCTTTAAATCTTAGCAAGCAGCAGCTGCATATTGCCAACGATCTTTCGTTCTTCCCAGTACCTTTCTTCAATGTGTCAACACCACAGAATACCGTACTATCTATGGTATTTTCTGAAAAACTTGATAATGATACCATCAAGGCCGCATCTGTTATTGCATCCTATGGTGGTGTTCTGACCAAGTGGAGAGGAGCTGATTACCCAGCATACATCAATAAACTGCCAGCATCTGGCCATGCAGTGGTATTTGTAACCAATGACAGTCGTCCTGATTTTTTAAAGGACTACAGACAGGTAGAGGTTCCTACAGTCGAGATGATGGATATCCCTCATACTGTAGCCGACAAGATGCTTGTTATCTCAGCTCCTGATTCAAAGGGTCTTGTCACTGCTGCCAAGGCACTAGCTCTTGGAAACATTCTTTTCAATGGACCTGTTACTGAAATTCATGAGTTTAAGGAGATTGAAAGCCGTCTTCCTTATGATGCACCAAACTGGGTTGATACCTCAAAGCCATTTACTTTAGGTTCAATAACAACCTATGAGGATCAGTTAAGTGCCCAGGGGTACGAACCACCTGTTATCAATGTTGAGCTCAATCTGCCACCTGATCTGTACTTTGTTAACGGTTCACGCATTGATATGAACCTGATGTATAAGTACTCAAAACCACCAAGACTTGGTATGTCTCAGTTAAGATTCATGGTAAATGATCATCTTATAAGATCATATCCACTAAATCCTGATTCTGAAAGTGATGTCATCACTACCAACATGCCGCTTCTTGGCTCATTGAATGTCTTTGGCAAATCAGGTATTGATACCTCATATCTCAAGCCAATGAATGTGTTAAGTTTTGATTTTAAATACTCAATGATATTTATTTCAAAACTCAAGGAGTGTATCACCACACTACCTATTCCAAACCGTGTGGAGATTGATCCTGCATCAACTTTGGACTTTACCGGTATCTACCATTTTACCAAGATGCCAAATCTGTCTTTATTCTGGCAGAGTGGTTATCCATTCTCAATTTATGCTGATCTTCAGGAAACAGCTGCCGTAATTGAAGATCCCCAAAATGACACACTGCTTACCACTTTATTCAATACCGCAGGACGCATTGGTGCTCAGTTAGGATTCCCTGCTGTGAACCTGACAGTACTTTCAAATCTTGATTCATCAAATGTTGAGCTTTTAAATGATAAGGATGTCCTGATTTTTGGTCAGATCCCTGATGTTTTATCTGATGGCAGTAACGCTAAAGTGGTTTTAAACCGTACAAGACAGGCTCTGTCAGCTCCGTTTGATGACAATACAAGTGTCAACAACGACATGCCAGAAAAACATAAAGTCGCAAGACTTGTTGATACCTCAAACTTCCAGGGTATCGGTGCAGCTGTATCCTTTGAGTCTCCTTTAAACTCAAACCGCACTGTAGTTGCTCTTTTTGCAGACAGTAGGTTAGGTCAGGCAAATATCAACCGTCAGCTTGTGACTAACTATTCAGGTCTGATGCCAGCTGGCTCAGTGACTGTGATTAAAGAGGATCAGTCAAGAAGCTATACTGTCGGTGACAGCTACTATTTAGGCGATCTTCCATGGTATCAGAGACTTTATTATCTGCTGCTTGAAAGCCCATGGGTACTGATGTTCCTGTGTCTGTTCAGCTGTGCTGTATTCTGCTATCTGTGCTACCGATTCTTAAGATACGTTCAGAAAGAGCGTTTAGAAAAGATTCAGCGTCGAAAGGCCCAGTAAGGAGAGAACATGAAATTAGTTAATACACTGCTTTTAACTGCAGCTTTAGGATGTTCTGCAAGTGCCTGGTCAAAGGACTGGCCTCTATATGATAGTTTCATGGCTCTGCACTACAGCGACGGCCGTATTATCGATCATCAGAAAGATGGTGATGTAGTGACAAGTGAAGGCTTATCCTACGGTATGTTCATGGCTTTGATTCAGAAGGATAAGGATCGTTTTGACAGAATGCTTGCCTTTGTGAAAAAGGAGCTGTGCAGAAATGATCCTACAAATGTACTTCCAGCCTGGAAGTACGTCTCAGGAAAGATTACTGACGAGAACAATGCCACAGATTCAGATCTTTTTATTGCTTATGATCTGATTGAGGCTGCAAGAATTTTTAATGACGAGGCTTATCTTGCTGATGCTGAGAAAATTCTTAATCTTGTAAAAAAGAACTGTGTATACAGCAATAAGGTAATGGGCAAGCTTTTAACTCCAGGTCGCTATGGCTTTGTAAAGAGTAATGAGTTTTCAGTAAACCCAAGCTATTTCCCTCCATTTGTAATGCAGAAAATTTCAGCATTTGATCCTGATTTTGCTGAGTATTACCACGACACTGTTCAGGCCGTGGTAAAGGGAAGTGGAGACGGCTACTGCGCAGACTTTTTAACCTATTCAACTGATGGTGCGCTGATAGTTAAAAAGAGTACAAAAGGCTCCTATGATGCTGTTCGTTACTATCTGTGGCTTGGTATCACATCAGATTCTGATCCAAACAAGAGAATTTTACTGCCACTGTATGAGAACATGTTTACAAGTACTGCGGTAAATCTTGCTGTTCCTGAAAACTACAGTTTCTATTTCCATACAGAAAACGGCAGGGGAAATGCTGCATTTGATGCAGCTCTTTTAAACGCCAGCTCCTATAAGGTTCGTGATTATCTTCGAACCAGACTTAAAAACACTGTGTTTGGCAGAGGAGATTATTACTCACATGCACTTACTGTGTTTGCAACAGGAAATGATGAGAGGCGTTTTGCATTGGATGCAGATGGTTCTGTAATTCTTGGCGAATAGGTTAATGATGGGCATATTCAACAGATATTCAGTTCTATCCCTACTGATGATTGGCTCACTTTTGTCAGTCTCGCATGGAGCTTTAGAATTGAAAGAAGGTGTTTCTGACTCAAGAGCATATCTTGAGCAGAAGACAGCGGTTACAAAAAATTCTGAAAATGTCATGCAGCAGAAGCTGTTAGAGCGAAACCGTAAATATGGCAGAAACAACTTCAATCAGGGAATTGAAAGAGATGCTTTAAACAAGCTTGCTCTTATCAAGGGTAGGGCCTCTGCTGAATATCTGCATGCCTCAATTGCCTATAAACTCAAACTTGGAGGAAAGGGCAGAGAAGAGGCCAAAGCCGAAATAGAAAAACTCTGCTCAATTGCACCAGCATCCTATGAGTGTATGCAGTCCCAGGCTCTGTTTTCTGTTACAGATCCCAAGATGAGAGTAAAGCTGCAGCCTTTTTACATGCATGTGACAAATCATGATTTTGAAAAGGCAGTTGCTGACATTGATAATATCTTTCAGGATGAGCCTTATGAGCATAATTTAAGACTTGCCTATTATTCAGCCATGGGCTATGTCGAAGGCCGTGAGAAAGAGGCGGTAAAGGGGCTTAGAAAGATGCTTTTTGAGATCCCAGGAGAATCCTCTCTTAAAACTTCCATCTCAGAAAAAATAAGGGAGTATTCAGCACATGGTCTTGCTAACAGCGCTCTTCCAAAGCTTAAGAACAAGAATCTTTCAAAAGCAGCGGTTGCTGATATCAAAAAGGCAATTGATACTGATCCAACAAATCCTGATGCTAGCTACTGGAGAGAAATGCTTGCCATAAGAGAATACTATAACCTCTTAGATGAAGCCGACAGTTTCTATGATAAAAAGCAGTACCAGAAAGCAGAAGAACTTTACAGCAAAGCATTGTCTAAAGATTCAAAAAGTCCTTATGCTTATGTGGGCCTTGCTAGGATCTACTCGCAAAGAGGGAACGAGGCTCAGTTTAAAAAGTATTCTGCACTTGCATTAACTCACGCTAAAAATGAGTCCTACAGTGAACAGAAACGTATTGGTGAACTTGTAAGATCACTTAAAGGCGACATAATAATCAATAAGGCTAAGGATTCCCTTTTAAAAGGCGAGAAGGAAGAAGCTTTTGTGCTTTACTATGATGCCTTGAAACTGAAGTCTAATGATCCGTGGATTTACCATGAAATAGCCTCTGTGCATCTTGATAATCATGAAGATGACAAAGCACTTGATGTGTATATGCTTGCACCAATATCTTTACACAAGAATTCTGAATATGCTCTTGCCTATGCTCTTACCTTAAACAGCCTTAACAGGAATGATGAAGCATTGAGAGTTATGGCGCCTTATCTTGGAAAAAACGCATCCATAGACAGTAATTATCAGCGAATTAAAGATTCCGTAGAAATTGAAAAGGCCCGAGATCTGTATAAAAAAGGCAATGTATCTGAGGCACTTTCAATTCTTGAGAACACAAAAAGCAGTGATGCTGACACCTTTAAAGCTGATATCTATTTTGAGATGGGTAATTATGCAAGGGCTGAGGAGCTTTTAAAGCGTAATCTTCAAAGAGATCCTGATAAAACCTACGACAGAGTCATGCTTGCAAAAACCTATTACTCAATGGGAGAAAACTCAAAGGCAGAGCAGCAGACAGAGTATCTTGTCACAGGTCTTGGCAGGCTATCTCTTGAGGATATCCGTAATTTAGGTCAGCTTTTTTATGATTTAGGCGATCCAAAAAAAGCTGTTGCTACCTGGAGTTATGTTTTAGATGACACTGATGGCAGACACTACACCATAGTTCCATCAAAAATTGAAGATAATGATGATGGCTCAAAGAGTGCATACGTGCTTGTAAATGAGAAATATCCTGATAATTCATGGACTATCAAAGAGCAGTACTATATCAAGAAAGGCTCCATGGAAAAGATCTATGAAAAGAGCATGGATAAAAAGCTTGATGATGCCAAATACAGTGAAAGAGCAACCACACCGTCATCAAAGACTGTTGCAAGAGCAAATCAGAAAATCGCTTTTCAGGTAGGTTCTGGCAGCATCTATGCTGATAATAAAGATGCAGCTGCCTGGGTTGTTCATTCCTACAGACTTGACAGTACAACCTCAGAGAAAAAGGTCAGGGTAGCAAGAAAGGTTCAAGAAGATGCAAAACGAGGCATCAGTATTGATCTTAAAAATGATGATGACAGGTTTACCTATGCCTTTATTCTTCGTAATATCGCAAAAACTGAAGAAGAACTTCATGAGGATCCAAAGATAGTATCTGATATCTACAGAAAAGCCTATGGAGTCTTAAATAAAAAAGAGGATATGTATAAGGACGATGCGCTTTATACAGCTGATTTAAGAACCCCTGATACAGAAGAAAACTGGCTTGTACGTTCTGTTCGCACTGGTGGTTCTGAGAGTTATTTAAAAAATAATCTAATTATTGAGGATGGCATAAGTTTCCTCAGAGATTCAGGACATCCTGGGTACTCTGACAATAAAGGCTGTACCAATGTCTTTAATCTATCAATGCCGATGTTTGGCGGCAGAGTTGCCTTCCAGAGTGATCATACAAGTCTTGATGCGGGACGACTTCAGGGCGGTAGCTGGAATGATATGTTTGGAACCATCTTCTCAGAGGGGACAACAGATCATTCAAAGCACAAGCGCAGTTTCAACAGTTATGCTATAGCCTATGACGGCTATAATCTGCATTTTGATATTGGAACTGCTCCTAAAATTTCAAATCACAGAGCATCTGATAGTGGTATTGTAGGTGGTCTGAGCTATACCATGAAGTTTTCTGATCTTACTTTAACTCCAGAGTTCTATCACAGGTCAAAGGATAACAGTGTAGTTACCTTCTTTGGCGACAGAGATCCTAAGACAGGACTTATGTTCGGTGCTGTAAAGAAAACAGGTATAAGGCTGTCAGGAAGTCTTTCAAGAACCATCTCTGATGGCTATTGGTTCAGCTTTGGTGCCGAAAAATTAAAAGGTACCAATGTTGAGGATAACCATGATGTGGTGGCAATGGGTGGTTACTACAGACATATTATTGACAGACCTAATGAAAGATTAACCTTCTCTCCTTCACTGATGTATATGCACTATCAGCGTGATTTAAGCGGCTATACATTAGGTCAGGGCGGTTACTATTCCCCACAGTCGTATTTGTCAGCAGCGGCAACGCTTCGATACATGTTGCGCTATGAACATACCTCAGTCATGATTGAGGCATCGGCATCTGTAACTCATTCAAAGACCAGATCTCAGGCAAGATATCCTATAAAGAGCATTCTTCCTGTAAGCAGTGAAAACGGCACTTATGTGACTATCCCAGATTCTGATTCAGTATCAGCTGATGACAGCTCAGTCACCTTTGGCGGAGGCGTAAGAGCAGCAGTAGAACAGCGACTGTCATCTCATCTTGTGGTAGGTGCAGCATTTGAGGCTTCAAAATCAGAGGATTACTCTCCTGTTAACGGCATGATCTATTTCAGATACTACTTTGACTCCTATAACGGAGATCTGAATATGCCACCTAAAGCCCCAACTCCTTATGTAAATTGGTGATGAAATATGTATCTTGGAATTACAAAACTTGTAACTCAGCTGCAGAATCTTCAGGAGAACTGTCTTTATGTGGTTACAACTCCTGATCGCAGAAGCGCAATTAATTTCGGTCTGCACTGCCTTTATAAAAATCGTGAAAAGGGCCTGCTGAAGTTTTTAACCTTAGATGGGATAAGCCCTGAAGACATAAGGAATGATTTTGCAAATCCTGATCTCCTGCCAAAGATCCTCACTCATGTGTATTGTTCCAAAGGTGAAGGTAATCTTTTAAGGCGGCTTGCAGCTGACTATAATTTTGTCTACCAAAATGATGGCGACATGTCACTGTTTGTATCCTTGATAAATGACAGGGATGTTGCTGAACTTAACGATAGTGAGCTTGATACCGCGCTTACAGAACTATCAGAGCTTGCAAAGCGTAAGGGGATTTGTCTGCTTCTTGTTACATACGGTATAAATCAGATAAGCTGCAACAGCAGATTCCTAAGAGCATCTACAGCACTTTCTGGCTTAGCTTCAGTTGAGAATACTCATAATGACACGTATTTATCCACTATGATGTGGCGTTTTTCTGATGGTTCATTCTCAAGAGGCGACAACCATCTCAATCTTACAGAAGACGGTTATGAAGTTGTTTTTGAGGATAATACCTCTGATGTTTCTGTTGATAATCTCACCTGTTATGTGCTCGCTGGTGATTTTACTCCTGACAGATCGCTCTTTACAGACATCAGAACCTTTTCATCCAACAGGGCTATTTATGAGAGCGCAATAAAAGAGGCAACCTCTGCTACCATATTTTTCAGTATCACCAAGCGAGATGAGATTGATGAGGTGGCAGAATACCTGTATGACTTAAGAACTGAGCGCGGCAAGAATTTAAAACTCATGATCTTAGAATGTATACAAGGTATGCGTTCAAGTTCAGAGCATTTCCTTTTAGACTGCGGAGCCACATTTATCTTTGAGGCAAATGCAAAGAGTTCCTATATCAATGCAGTTCTTCCGACATTAAAAGATCTTAAGTTCAATCATTATATAAGAACCTCATTTGAAGATATATCCACAAGATATCATCTCATTGAGAATGAAAAAAACGGATACTTAAAGCCTGATGAGTTCATCAAAAAGGTACGTTTCCTTGTAACAGCCTCAGATAGTGCAAACAGCGAAGGTACACTTGCAAAGCTTACCTGCTCATCCGATTTCACTCCAGCGATGTGTATCTCTCAGTTCAAGCCAAAGCGCGGCGGTGATTACTGTACCGTAATTGACGGCTGTATATATGCGTTCATGCCATCGTGCAGAAATGGAGAACTCAGTATTACATTAAGTCATATTTTTAATGTAGGTCCAGAAAAACTCTTCTCAAGATGCAGGGCTCTATACACAAGAAGTGAAATCATTGTGGCTATAGATAATCTTAAAGCCATTGAGTCTGATGAAAGTAGTTCTCTTTTAATTGAGCAGATCGCAAGAGAAAATGCTCAGCGCAACAGCTTAAGACTTAAACATAAAAAACTCTCTGATCTTGCCTGCACTGAAAGTATCAGTGCCAAGCCAATTGATTCAAAGCTTCTGGAGGAATAAATGTATCATTCTCTTGGTATTGCTGATATTGTAGAACTGGTGTTTTTGTGCGCTGTGCTTTTTATTCCTGCAGGTTTTCTTCTGAAGGCTAATCTATACAGATTAAGGTTTTTCTTCAAGATTGCAGCAAGATTCAAAACCAATTTAAGAGATATGGGCAGTTTCAGGGAATTTTTAGAAAGTGACAGCAAGCGTAAATAACAAAGAGATGAATTCATCTGTTTTGGCATTAGGATCATCTACCTTTTTCAATGCTCTGTATTTATTCAAGATCATTCTTTATGTCCTTGGATTTATTGGTTTTTCGTGGCCTCTTAACGTGTTATGTTTTATCCTTTTGTGTCTGAAGATAAACATTAAATATGTAGGGCAGGCATACAGGTATCTTGTAGGAACAGCTGCTCTTGTCCTTTTTTATCATGACAGTTATCTGCCGGGGTTGAAACAGCTTATGGCCCAGAGAGCAAACCTAAAGGATTTCTCTTTTGGATATATTCTTGAGTTTTTAACAGACTTTCTGAATTTTAAAACATACCCAAGACCTTAAGCAATTTTAGCAGAAGGATTTGGTTGGTTAACGA
>JBJEWY010000115.1:0-5138 GCA_051885305.1 Succinivibrio sp.
TTCAAGTTCATAGTCTTTTAAAAGCTTTAAGGTTTCATCTTTGGTAAAGCCTATGGTGGAATCAAAACTGCTGTTCTCTGAGAGGACTGTATTTGCAACTATGTTATTGATTCCTGTATAGATGCTGTTATTTACAGCCTTAAGACATCCTGTGAGAACTATCTTTTCTATCGGGTATTCTTCATAGTCATTATTGTTTGGGGTGATTTTCATGACACCAAAGAACTGGCTTATCAGTGTCACCATATCTGAGTGGTAGCCTTTCTCTGATGCCTTTGCCAAAGGTACATCATACTCATCTATTAACAGTATGACTTTCTTGCCGTAATGCATGTACAGGCAGTTTGAGAGAAATTTTAATGATTCTTTTACATAGCCAATTGCACTTATATTGCAGAGGAAATCTCTGTTAAGGTATTTCCTGAAATTCTCTATGTCATATTCAGACAGTTTTTTGCTTTCATACAAAAACTTATTCTGTGAGAAGAGCTCAACTACAACTCGTGCTAATGCGTCATAAGCTTCTTCAAATGTCTCGCCAAACACTTCTTTAAGAGATATGAAAATAACTGGGAACTGGCCCATGTATTTATCGGTAAACTCTTGATCTTTTAATATCTCAAGACCTTCAAAAAGTTTTTCTTTGTATTCTCTGTTGTCACTGCCATCTGGTGCAAGTCTTAAGAATGATGAAAACATATCCATAAGCAGTGTTTTACCAAAACGTCTTGGTCTTGTAAAAAGTAGTACTGATGATGGATCGGTAAAGACATTTTTTAGATAAGGTGTCTTATCTACATAGTAACGACCTTTGTTTCTTAATGAAACAAAGTCCTCATTGCCAATTGGCAATGTTTTGAATGCCTTTACGCTCATTTATTTAAGTCCTAAATATACGTTTACTACCTGTATTGTAGCTGAATTTTATGTTAATTCAACACAATGAGCCTTTGGCTTTTAGCGACAAAACCGATAGATCTTGATCACTTTCGAACTGAAGTCATTTTTTCTATTTTTTTTAGCATTCCTTTTGCTAGCTCTTTAGCATGATTTTATCCTGACAGAAAGGAACGTCTATAACACAGTGGCGAATTTCTATCTTCCATCTTGCACGGATTATATCCTTTATTCAGAATGTTAATTTTTTGTTCTTAACAGGACTTGTGTTTTATTTGACTTACAGAACAGGAGAGACTACGTATAAAAAAATCCCACTGATATTCAGTGGGATTATGGAACTCTTCGTATGAAGTTTAATTCTGATTACTTAACACGCTTCTTAGCACGGTCCCAACGAGTATCTAACTTCTCGAGAGCAGCTTCAAAGTTGTCAGCAGTCATAACGTCCTGAATGTAACCGCCTGAGTAGAAGTCGATCTTTGACTTGTTGGTTACTTCAATAAACTTAGATGAGTTTACTGGAGACTGAATGATTTCTGGCTTGTAGCTTAAGTACTCGTGAAGCTGAGCAAGTCCTGGAACACGATCCTTAACAGTTGGGATGAAACCAGCAACAGTATCAAAGTCAGACTTCTCTAAGATGAACTTTAAGTAAGCCTTAGCTGTTTCCTTGTTCTTTGAGAACTTAGATACAGCATAACCCCAGTCATGGTTCATCTGAGCCTTTAACACACCTGAATCAT
Source organism: Succinivibrio sp. (assembly GCA_051885305.1). Lineage (GTDB taxonomy): Bacteria > Pseudomonadota > Gammaproteobacteria > Enterobacterales > Succinivibrionaceae > Succinivibrio. The sequence goes on from JBJEWY010000115.1 coordinate 1,644, forward strand.
CACCTGGAATTGGCATGAAACCGATGTTATCTGGTGAAGCGCCACGCTCGATAACCTGAGGAATAACCCAGTTGCCTAAGTAGTACATAGCAGCTTCGCCCTTAGCGATAGCGTTCTTTGAGTCTTCCCATGAGTTGGTCATTAAGTCAGCTTCAGTGTACTTCTTCTCAATTAAGGTCTTTAAGAACTTAAGTGACTGATAGTAAGCGCTGTTTGGATCTGAGAATGGCTTATCCTGATCAAGCATCTTCTCGTATACTTTGTCGTTACCCTCGATTACTAATGGTAACTTGTCGAACTGCTGTAATGGCCACTGTGCACCGAAGTTTACGTACAGAGGGGTCTTGTTGATGGCCTTAATCTTATCGCAAGCAGCATATAATTCGGTTAAGGTCTTGATAGGTACTTCAACACCAGCTTCCTTTAATACAGCCTTGTTATATACTAAGCCTTCAACTGCGTTACCCATTGACAGGCCGTAAACCTTGTCACCTGAAGCCCATGCATCATAGAAGTAAACTTCATCACTACCGTATAAGTCATTTAATGGCTCATAGTAGTTAGCATACTGCTCTGATGGTACTGAAGGGAGGATGAGCACGATGTCGCCGTAGTCACCGGTGTTCATACGTGGGCGGATACCACCCTGATAATCAGCAAAGCCAACTACCTTAACTTCAGTAACATTTGGATATAACTTCTTGAATTCGTCCTGATAACGTGCGAAAGTGCCGTTCTCAATTAAGTCAGTACGGTTTGTGTAGTAGGTGATTGAACCCTTAACGTCATCTGGATTTACTTCACCGGCAGCAAATGCGTTTGCAGATAATGCACCAGCAACTAAAAATGCTGTAGCAGACTTTGCGAATAATTTCATAAACTTCTTATACTCCGTTGTTTGAAAACTGTTCTTATGCAGAACAACCTAACGAGATAAATGTTAACGTTACGATTTTTAAATTTCTATAAAAAACGTTAAAGTTTGTGATGTACGTCATTATTATTGCTTATTAAAAAAATATTGCATTATGGTTAATCCTTGTATTTCATGCAGTTATATAAGCAATGCTAAATTTGAAAGTAAATTTTTAAAGGGGAGTTCCTCGCTCATTAAAATCAATTAAACATGATATAACGCACAAAACCGTAACGATAAAGTAATTTTTTTTATTATCTTTACTTAAAATGCTTCTAATCCTTTTAAGGTACTTTTTTCATTTTTACAAACATATAGGAAAGCAATATGAGATTTAATCGTGCAGTCCCTGTTTTATCAGCTTTGAGCATGGCTCTTTTAGTTGCATGCAACAGCAATGCATCTACTCAGAATACTGTTGTAGAAGTTGCTCCAGCTAATGATCCAATTACATCCTTTGTTACTCAGGAAGGTACCAAGTTAATGCTGGATGGTAAGGAATACCGTATAGCGGGTACTAACAACTACTATATGCATTATGGCGAGAGATCAATGATTACTGATGTTCTTGATGATGCAGTAGCTTTAGGTATCAATACTATTCGTGTATGGGGCTTCATGGATGGTGTAAATCATGATCACACTATGCAGGCAGAACCAGGCGTATACAAAAAGGATGGTGCCCTGAACTCATACGATAAGCTGGATTTCACTGTAGCAGAAGCTAAAAAGCGTGGAATTCGTGTTGTGATAGCATTCACCAATAATTGGGGCGATTTCGGTGGTATGCCTAAGTATGTAGAGTGGTTCAAGGGAAATCATCATGACGATTTCTACAAAGATCCAAAAATCAAAGAGTGCTACAAGGCATACGTAAATAATCTTGTAAACCACAAGAATAAGTTCACAGGTATTGTCAATAAAGACGAGCCAACCATTATGACCTGGGAACTTGCTAATGAGCCAAGAGCACAGTCTGACAAGTCAGGTGATACCCTCTATAAATGGGCCAAGGAGATGTCTGATTACGTACGCTCAGTTGCACCTAATCAGCTGATTGCCTTAGGCACTGAAGGTTTCTTTAGACACCCAGAGAGTCCAGACTGGGCATACAACGGTAATGATGGTGTAGACTGGGATAGAAATATCACTCTTCCAAATATCAACTACGGTACACTTCACCTCTATCCAGAAACCTGGTTAAAACCAGCAATTGAGCAGTGGGGCACCCAGTGGATTAAGGATCATGCAAATGCAGCTCGCAAAGCTAACAAGCCTGCAGTTCTTGAAGAGTATGGTGTAACTGCAACAGCTCCAATTGACAGAGCATTTGTTTACAAAAAGTGGACCGATGTTTCTTATGATGAAGGCTTAGCAGGAACAATGTTCTGGATCTTAACCTCATCAGATCCAACCAAGGGTGATCGTTTATATCCAGACTATGATGGTTTTAGAGTATTAAATGACAAGAGCTTAACTTCTCAGGTACTCACAGAGCACAACTTAAAAATGCGAGGAATTCCTGTAAATGAGCCTGCTCGTTTGTTTATTGCCTCACCTGTTCAGGATTCAAAGGTAAATACCGAAAATGTTGTTATCAAGACTTATCCAACAAGTAAGTCTGGTGACGATGTTAACAAGGTAACAATTCGCAACCTCAAGACTAATAACAGCTATGATCTGTCAGATTCTGACGGCGACGGCTACTATGAAGTATCTATCCCAACTGCTTCATTAGGTTATGGTCCTCAGAAGTTTGTTGCTCTTGCTGATTTTAAAGAATCAGGTACTGTAAAGGCTAATCTTGCATTTGAAACTTTCCAGAAGATTGCAAGAGAAGTTGTATTAACCAAGTATGATTTTGCTGACGGTACAACTCAGGGCTGGGAAGCCGAAGGCACCTGGCAGGCAAAGTGGAAGGATGGTATCTCAGTATCTGATGATCTTGGCAAGCCTATGCTAAAGGTAAGTGCAATCCTTTCAGGTGGCAATGACTGGGAAGAAGTAAAATTCCGTAATACCGCAGTTCGCAAACTTGCAAGCTGCAATCAGCTTAAATTTACAGTATATATCCCAACTGCCAATGTAAAGAAAGGTGGTGTTCGCCACTATGCTGCATACGGTGATGGCTGGGTTAAATTAGATGCAGATAAGAACAATAAGGGCATTAGTGAACTTGAGAAAGTTACTATGAATGGAATTGAGTGCTATAAGCAGGAAGTTACCATCAACCTTATTGACGCTTCAAAGAAGAAGCCTGATGTATTCATCTGTCTTGTAGGCAACAAGATGGCAATGGACGGTGCAATGTACGTAAGTGACATTGAGTTCTACGAGCCTGAGTACGAAAAATAATAATCAATTACTCAAACTAATCTTTTAATGTCTATCTTCCCGCGGCAAATGCCGCGGTTTTTTTTGTTGCTAAAAACTTAAAGTTAATCTGAGAAACAAGATTGCTGATTATTTGTTTTTTAGATGTAAATTATTGTGCCAGTTTTAAATTTTTCTTCTTAAAATGTGATCTGACTCACATAGGGGTATCTGCTGGCGGGTCGCTTCGCGACTCCTGTTTTTAC
>JBJEWY010000116.1:0-5016 GCA_051885305.1 Succinivibrio sp.
CTGTTTTATCTATGTAGATATAGTTGTCATTAAAAAAATCTGTAAAAGAGCCTGAATTGCTTATGGTTTTCATCTTAAATCTCCTGTCATGCTTACATTATATATTAAAGGTGGAGATTAAGATTAGAAAAACAAGGCGTTGATGAATGAAGGTAACCTCAAAGTATCCTTGCCAAGTTTCAAAGTTCTGATAAAAGTGATTTGATGAAGAGCCCTGTTTTCTGTGGGATAGCCTGTAGTAAGTACTATAAGTCATCATCTCATCATTTTGATGCGTAATATCTACACCAGTTGATACTCTGTAATAGTTCTGACAGTAGGTGAAGCATTAAATACAGCAGCAATTCTTATAAGTTCTTTTTGTGGCAGAATGTTGCCATAATCACGTGTATTAATCTGTTCTATAGCTTCATTAAGTTTTGTCTTGGCATCAGACTCATTTTCTGCGTATTTGAATTCAAAGATGATTCTTTTATCTCTAAGTTCCAAGCTAAGGTCAGCTCTTCCTTTGGATGAGTGACTTTCTACAACAGTATTTATTCCTACTGCAGTTAAAAATATATTCAGATAATTCACTAAGGCTGACTCATTTATAACTGGATAGTTATCATAGGTAATGCTGTTTAAGACACAATTGAACCTTTCAATGATGTTATCAGCACTGCCACTATTGAACAGCTCTTTTGCATCTCTTGCCTGCACGTTGACAGAAGTGTTAAAAAACTTAGATTTTAAAAGCTTCGCAAGAGCTTTTTTTACTTCAAAGTTTGGTATACCTAAATCAACATCAAAAGCATCATCTGTTAATGATGAGCGCAGAGTCAGATATCCTGTCTGACACATGAGAACATTCTGGTCTATGTCAAGTAATGATGTAGGATTAGAATATAGTTCAATAGGTACAGTGACTACCTTGTTTTTATCAAGATAATCTGCTGCATTTAGTTCATGAGTTTTTAAATAGTTTGCAAGGATTGATGGTATGCCGCCATTGTCATACCAGTAGTCTCCAAATTGAACTTTTTTCTTTGCTGATACTGACTGAAAGAAATTGTTAACAGACCAGGTTGAAAATACTTTCTTTTCACAGTCCTCATCAAAACAGTAACCATCATAATTGTAGGCTAGTTTATCTAGTATATCCTCTATTTGGGCATCTGTTACATTATCTACTGATACCTTATTCTCATATGATGCAGCAAGTTTCAGATAATCTATGTAGAACTTCTTTATCTCATCTCTTGTAAAGCCAATGAGCTGTGAGTACTCTGAGTTATTCGAAATGTCTTTTATATCAGAGCCAACTGAAAAGATAGTGGTGTCTTTTAGTCTTGTAACACCTGTTACAGCAAGGAATTTGATTGCAGCCTGATCTTTAAGACATCCATAGATGTTTCTAAGGGCTGTTCTGAATTTCTCATAAAGCTCAGGGTTATTTATGTTGGCTGTGAGCTGACAGTCATATTCATCTATAAGAATTACAATCTGTTTATTCTGTTTCCTAAGTTCTGATAACAGACTGTTAAGGCATGAGTCAGGCTCTGCTGATTCAATATAGTTTACTACTTCATTGTCTTTTGCAAATACAGATATCTGAGATACTAATTTACTGTTAAAACTCTCAAGAGAATCAGCACCTAAAGTTAAGAAACTCAGTTTTAAGACAGGGAAGGTTGGCAAAGTCCATTTGTCATAAATCCAGGTATCTTTAAAGTATGGCTCAACACCTTTTTCAAACAGTGTTCCTATGGTATCTAAAGTTAGGGATTTACCAAATCTGCGTGGGCGGGAGATGAAAACCTTTTTCTGCCTTGTTAACAGATTGTAGATTGTCTCTGTTTTATCTATGTAGATATAGTTGTCATTAAAAAAATCTGTAAAAGAGCCTGAATTGCTTATGGTTTTCATCTTTATATCTCCTGACATGATTCTATTATAACTGAATGGGGGAGAATAGAAATGGAGCTTTGCTGAATAATGATTGTCAAGGATCCGTACTTATTATGATACCTGATGTGACTTTTCAGATGGATGTAACTTCAGAATACACAAGTTCTGTTGCAGGATTTTAGTTTTTAACTCACGTATTATTCCTTTAATGTACATGTTTTCCCTTAAATTATGCTAATATTTAAGGGTAAGCTAGAGGATTAAGGGAATGCGTATATTCAACTATTCAGAACTTAGAACTCAGAAATGGGACTTTGAAATCCTAGGATATGTGGCTGCCATTTATAAAGAGGCTGGTAAACAGGAAATGTATTTGAAGCAGCGTCCACATGAGCTAGAAAAACTCATCGATATTGCAAAGATTCAAAGCACAGAATCGTCCAATGCGATTGAGGGTATTGTGACTACTAACGCTAGAATTAAACAGTTGGTAGAAGAAAAAACTACACCAAAAAATCGTGACGAAGAGGAAATTACAGGTTATAGAGATGCATTGAACATCATCCATGATAGTTTTGACGCAATTCCAATAACTCAGAATTACATTTTGCAGTTACATAAAATCATGTACAGCCATACAGAGAATCCTCAGGCAGGAAAAACAAAGAATGTTCAGAACTATATTAGTGCAACCTACCCTGATGGTCATTCAGAAAACCTGTTCACCCCACTGTCACCATTTGAAACTCCTCAAGCACTAGACAGAATATGTGAGGAATATAATAGAGTCATTGGTAATCATGAGTTAGAACCTCTGATTGCAATTCCTGTGTTTATTCATGATTTTTTATGCATACATCCTTTCAATGATGGTAATGGTCGAATGAGTCGACTTCTTACAACTCTGCTGCTGTACCGTAACGGTTTTTATGTCGGAAGATATATATCTCTAGAAGCGAAAATCGCCAAACATAAAGATCATTATTATGAATCGCTGAATCAAGCAAAGTACGGATGGCATGAGGGGACTGAAGATGCAACGCCATTTATAAAGTATATTCTTGGCATAATTCTCTCTGCATGCAGAGATTTTTCAGACCGATTTTCCATTGTTGAAGAAAAACTTCCTGCTATAGATATAGTTAGAAAGGCTTCTCAAAACAGGCTTGGGAAGTTTACTAAACAGAATATTAGAGAACTTTGTCCCTCACTTAGTGTCAGTTCAATAGAAGGATCATTGAGGAAGTTAATAGAACTTGGAGAATTGAAACGAGGGGGAAAAGGTAAATCAACATACTACTACCATTTAAAATGACTGCAGGTTAGTCTTATTAACCTCAGTTCAATTGTTTGTCAGTCTATGTTCTTAAAGACTCTAATACGATTTAGACTAACAGTAAATACAGATTTCATAAAAAGAGGTGCTCAAAACTAACTACAAGATCTCAGGTTGTGTATAATCTACAGCGAAGATAATTCACTAACCATAACTGAAGACTAACCATATGACATATCTTGTTGACAGCCACTGCCACCTCTCAAGTCTGTCTCTAGAAGGAAAAGCGGGCAGCAATATCTTTGAGATCATCAAAAGAGCAAGACTCTGCGGAGTAAGCCACTTTTTAAATGTATCATGCACTACCAAAGAGTTTGAAAGTAACCTTAAAATTGCCAAAGACTTTGATGAAATGTATTTGGCATGTGGCCTTCATCCGTTAAATATTGATGACGAGATAGATTTTTCAGTAGACAGCCTGAAAGAATGTCTTTTATCTTCAGAAAAGGTAATTGCTCTTGGTGAAATCGGTCTTGATTATCATTATGCATCAGAGACGAGGGAAAGACAGCTTCCTTTGTTTGCAGATCAGATAAATCTTGCTCATGAGGTTAAAAAGCCTCTTATTATTCATGCAAGAGAAGCTCACAAAGACACTGTGAGCATTTTAAAATCAGAAAATGCAAGAGACGTAGGTGGTGTCATCCACTGTTTTACTGATACAGTGGAAATGGCAAGAGAGTGTCTTGATCTTGGTTTTTATATCTCATTTACCGGCATTTCAACCTTTAAGCCCAGTGACAATGTAAGAGAAGTCATAAAATATGTGCCTCTTGACAGAATGATGGTAGAAACTGACTGTCCGTACCTTGCTCCAGTTCCTGTAAGGGGAATTGAGAATGAACCTGCCTTTGTACGTTATACATTAGGGTTTATTGCAGATTTTCTGCATGTCAGTGAAGAAGATCTTGCAAGAATCACCTCAGAGAATTTTGAGAAACTCTACAATGTAAGTCTTAAAGATTGTCTTGTGCCAGAGTGCGAATGCTCTTTATATAAAATTGAAAAAATAGCAGAAAAGCCATTCAGAAATAGATATCAATAATCCGATATAGACTACACTTTTATCCTGTAAAATTTTCTATATAGCTTCTTCTAATCTAGAATTAGATAAGGATTGTAGGAGCTTGTTATGTCTGTTAAACATAAAATTTCAAAGCTGGCGTTATTTCTTTCGATTTATATCTCAACTGCTGCTGCCCAGGATTATAATATAAGCTATGGTGTTGATGCCCCGTCCGCATTTTATAAGCAAGAAGGAGTCTTTAATTTTGTATTTCTTAATGCTGGAGATTCACTTGAAGTAACAATAAATGGAGAGAGCAAAAGCTTATTAACTATCAATAAATCAATTTCTGACTACCCTGCTGTTTTAGAATATGCAACATTTCCTGCACTAACATATTACTCTGAGCTTTTAGGAAACCATGACAAAAATGGAAACGAGATAACAGCAGGATCTATACCATTATACATATACGCCACAGAGCAAGGCATCTCCTCTTTATTCATTGCAACGGCCGGAAAATATGGAAACAACTATCTTATAGATGCTTTTTCTGGTTCTATCTACAATGCGTCAGATGGAATTATTAATATTTGTTACAATGCTTCATTTCCTTTAGCAGTTTATGATTATCCAAGGGCTGTGTCGCCTTCAGACACTGAAGGCCACTTATTCCAATCTACCCTTCATGAATTTTTTCACAGCTTAGGAGTAATTTCTGCATATAAGTTAACTCTAGTTTCCCACATGGAAATTTAAAACAAAACTAGATGCACTCTAGGTT
>JBJEWY010000117.1:0-18963 GCA_051885305.1 Succinivibrio sp.
CACCTGGTCTCAGGACTTGCACCTGTTAGCTAACGTACATGCCGCGCACACAAAATTACGGGGGCCAAAAGGCCCCCGTTTTCATATCCCAAAATTTCAGATTTAATTTTGCGGTGTCTCTTTGATAATTCCTATTGCTCTTAGCACTGCATCTGTCCAGCATAAAGAATGGAATATATAACCGTACAGTTCCTCTTTCACAAGATTTATACCTGTCTTTGATGCAAGATCTAAAGCATCATCGATCTTATGCTCATAAAGCAGAGACATAATACTGATAATATAACTTAACTGAGCACCATCAGAATAATTGGAAACAACAGCATTCAAAGGAAACTCCTGAACGGTAGCCTCATGCGTATCATGAAGCAGTATCTCAGCATAGCGAAGGAGTCCGGTTAAAAATGCCTGAGGTGAAATCACATCATCACATCTTGGGAATGCAAGCTGCTCTACAATCTTTGCAAACTGAAGTGCATTTATAAATGGTTCAAAATTGATATTCTCAACAGAAAAATCACGGTTCAACTGCTCACAGATCTGTTTTTCAGTGAGAACATAAAGATTATAAGCAATCGATATTCCCATGTAGTTACGCAAATCATTCTGGGTCAGAACTGGTTTATCAGCAAGAGTATAGGAATTGTTTCTGCGTACAGTAAGATTGGTCAGAAGTTTTGAGCCCATCATTCCTTTCATGGCAGCACCCATTAGAGGATAATTCACCACAATGCTACCCATTTCCTTGATGTCATACAGTGAGGAATAGAGCTGAGCAAAGTTTCTGAGCATCTCATGCTGCCACTTTGGTCTTTCCTTTTCGTAACGCAGACTGTCCTGCTGAACTACACCAAGAACCATGTCGAAGTTTCTTGCCTCTGTCTGCGTGAAATTGAAAAGTTTTACGTAATGCTTGAAACCAATTGTCTTGAAATCAGATTTTTTCTGTCTTAACTGATTGATAACAGTCATGAACTCTGAAGAGTTATCACTGTCAACAACAAGATAATCTATGCATTTTAAAATGTTCTCGTTAGAAGCAATATCCCCCATTGCATCAACTCGAACCGCAAAACGCATTCCCATGTTATAAAGCCTTGGAATGGTCTCTATGAATTCTTCAGTAAGTGTCAGAGAGTTTACTATCCACATGATGATCTTTGAAGGATCATATTTTCTTGCATGCTTCACCCACATTGCGGTAGGAATGGATGGGATCATCAGCTGTTCGTGTTGCCCACATAGGATCTTGAGATTATTGAAACTTAAAACATCTCTTAAAAGACTGGGAACATTCTCCATGCGACAGAAACCGAAGTCAAAGGTATTACCCGCTGACAGTTCAAGACAGTAAAACTCTGTTTTACCCAGAGCATTTTGGACTGCGATGCGGTCATACACTCTGCACTGCATAGATGGAGTGCTGATATCCTCTGTAGACATCGACATTCCTCTCATAGTCCAACTGTCAACCATTTTCAACCTCAGATATTCTTTAACTTATCAAGAAGGATTGAGTGTATTCCACCAAATCCACCATTACTCATAACAAGTACAGATGTTCCACTAGCACTTGCTTTCACGATACTATCTGTGAGTGTATCAAAATTGTGAATGACATGCAGAGGCTTTTTGCTCTGTTTTTCTAGCTCGTCCACATTCCATTTCACATCTGGTGATGCATAAACAAAGATCTCATCAGCACTATCAAAGGATCTGGCGAGTAACTCGTGATTTGCCCCCATTTTCATGGAATTTGAACGAGGTTCAAATACAGCAACCATTCTTGCATCATTACCAATTTTTGCTCGAAGGCCTTCCATGGTAAGTCTGATAGCTGTTGGATGATGTGCAAAATCATCATATACGGTTACACCGTTAACGCAACCTTTGACTTCCATTCTGCGCTTTGGCAGCAGAAATGATTCAAGTGATCTTGCCGCATCCAAAAGAGAAATGCCAATGTAGGAAGCTGCCTTAATTGCCATTAGTGCATTCTGAACATTATAGGTTCCTGTACAACGCCAGTTCACAGCTGTAATGAGGTTACTACCATCATAAATTTCAAAACTGCTACCATCCCCTTTTGTCAGTCTTGCATGCAGACTACTCTCGTTACCTACTCTTGAAAGCGTGGTCCAGTAGCCCATTTCCACTACCTCATCAAGATTTCTGTCGTTATCCGGCATGACAACAAGTCCTTTGCCAGGTACAGTTCTCACAAGATGATGGAACTGTTTCTGAATATCCTTTACTGAATCAAAAATATCGGCATGATCATATTCAAGGTTATTCATTATCAGCACAGTAGGATGGTAATGAACAAATTTTGAACGCTTGTCAAAGAAAGCACAGTCATACTCATCAGCTTCTATTACAAAATACTCGCTGTCTGTATTTCTTGCTGAAATTCCAAAATTCTCTGGAATTCCTCCGATTAAAAAACCAGGGTTCTTTCCATTGTCCTCTAAAATCCATGCAAGCATGGATGAGGTTGTGGTTTTGCCATGAGTTCCTGCAACAGCAAGAACCTGCTTTTTGATAAGATAATTCTCTTCAAGCCACTGTGGACCAGAAACATAACGCAACCCTTTGTTAAGCATAGTCTCAACTACGCTCATACCGCGTTTCATTACATTGCCAACAACAATCACATCTGGCTTGCAGTCAAGCTGTGACTCATCAAATCCTTCTGTAAGCTCTATTCCAGCAGCCTTAAGTTCATCGGACATCGGTGGATAAACATTTTTGTCGGAACCTGTGACCTTAAAACCAGCCTGACGGGCAATCATGGCAATTCCGCCCATAAAGGTACCGCAGATGCCTAAAATATGAATGTGCATTTCTTATCCTTAATTCTGTTCTTTAGCACAGTCTAAATATTTTTGGAAATTTTTAGTGTGACGGAGTTTAGGTTTACCATCGACATATTCAATGGTAGCAATCGCATACTGATTTTTTTCACCCCACTCTAAGGCCTTGTCTGCACCTAAAACCAGAAGTCCGGTGTCAAGGGCGTCAGATTCAAAGGCTGAATCAGAAATTACAGTAACTGACATGGTACGGTGATAAACAGGCATGCCGGTCTTTGGATTTATGGCATGAGAAAATACCATACCTGATTTTTCATCCTTAAAGAAATTACGGTATGAACCTGCGGTGGTAACTGCTTTATCCAAAGCGCATACAGGAACTAAAACCTTTGGCTCCTTTGAGGTTGGATCTTCAATACCAAGGCGCCATTTTCTACCATTCTGATTTACACCAAAGGAGCGGGATGCACCTGCCACATTAACCATAAAGTTCTTATAGCCCTTGTTAATCAGAATTCTGGCCATGGCATCAGCACCTAAGCCTTCGCCAATAGTTGCAAGATCAAGTCTTACATCCTTGTCATGCTTTATAAGATAGGTTTTCTCACCATCAGTTCTAACTTCAAATTTATCGAAACCAACAAGAGCTAAAGTCTTTTTTATTTCATCTTCTGAAGGGGCTACAAACTTCTTTTTGTCTTTTCCAAAACCCCACAAATTGACCAAAGGTCCTACAGTAATATCTGTAGCACCGTCAATACGGCGTCCCTGATAAACGGTATTTTGGATGATAATTCCAAGTTCATTTGAAATTTCAAAAGGTTCTGTTGATTTGAATTCATTGAATCTTGCAAGTTCAGCCTTTGGATCAAAGGTTGAAATTATTGAACAGATCTTATCAAAGGTAGCATCAGATAAAGCTGTCAATGCCTTTTCACCACCTTCAAAACCACCAACCACAGTAACAGAATAAAAGGTGCCCATGGTTTTACCCTGAACTTTGGTAACCTCAGTAGGTTTTGGTGAGTCACCGCATCCTAAAAACAGAGCTGAAAGCAGGACAGCTGTTGCTGTTAAGGCCTTAAATTTATTATTCATACCCACCTCTTAAAAATTCTTTATTTATCTGTTAATTATATGTTCTTATGAGGAATTTTGGTATTTTCAATTTTGCACTTTTTGGTAGGTGTGACATTTTTCTGACCGGCTAGAGCACATAGTTTTCCACAGGTTGCACAGGCACCATCATCTAAAAGACCTGCTCTTGCATCATCTTCTGACACCATTGGTCTTTTTTTGATAATAAGACTCAGGGAAAGAGCCAGCACAAACAGCAGAAACACTGCAAAACTGATTACGAAAACAAGCATTTATTCCGCCCTCAACAAATTCTATTCATGTTCCATACTATCACAACTGTCAAGTACGGCACTGATAATAACCTGTCAAAAAGGCTTTTACTTCTGATCTCAGAGGTCTTTTATGCTAAAATTCTCAAATTGTTTTTAATGTTTCACCAAATTACAAATAAGGTTGTGACTTACCATGCGTACCAGTCAGTTTTTACTTTCTACTTTAAAAGAAGATCCAAAAGAAGCTGCCGTTGAAAGCCATCGTTTAATGCTCCGTGCAGGTATGATAAGACAAATCGCCTCCGGTATTTATACCTGGCTTCCTACCGGCATGAAAGTTCTGTCAAAAGCTATTGCTATTGTACGTGAAGAAATGGATAAAACAGGTGCGCTTGAAATCGCCATGCCTATGGTTCAGCCTGCAGACCTGTGGAAGGAATCTGGCCGTTATACCAAATATGGGCCAGAATTATGCCGTTTTAAAGACAGAAAGCAGAATGAATTTGCTTTAGGTCCAACACACGAGGAAGTTGTAACAGACATCGCCCGACGCGAGGTTAAATCAGCACGTCAGCTCCCACTCTGTCTCTACCAGATCCAGAACAAGTTCCGTGATGAGATAAGACCTCGTTTTGGCGTTATGCGCGGACGCGAATTCCTGATGAAGGACGCTTATTCATTCCACACTGACAAGGCTTCATTAGAGAAAACCTATCAGGACATGTATGATGCTTACAGCAGAGTTTTCACCCGTATGGGTCTTGAATTCCGTCCTGTAGAGGCAGATACAGGCTCAATAGGTGGCAATCACTCCCATGAATTTCAGGCTTTAGCAGAGGCTGGTGAGGATATCATCGCCTGGTCTGATGGTTCAAACTACGCAGCTAACATTGAAATGGCTGAAGCTCTGGCTCCAGCATATGATCGTGAACAGCCAAAAGATCCATACAGTGAAGTTGCAACTCCAAACTGCCGTACTGTTGATGAGGCTGCAGCATCACTTTCTCTTCCATCAGAGAAGGTCTTAAAGAGCCTTATTGTTCATGGCAACAAGAAAGATGACGGTAAGTATGAACTTGTAATGATCTGTCTTTGCGGTAATCATGAACTTAACGAAGTTAAAGCCATCAAAATTGACGGTATAAATGATCCACTTGAGATGGCAACTGAAGAGGAAATCGCCGAATATACAGGAGCTCACACCGGCTCATTAGGTCCTGTAGGATTTAAAGGCAGAATTCTTGTAGACCGTACCGCAGATAAGATGAGCAACTTCGCCTGTGGCGCAAACAAGACTGGTTACCATTTAATCAACGTAAACTGGGATCGTGATGTCAAAGAATATGAGGTCTTTGATCTTCGCAATGTTGAAGATGGAGATCCAAGCCCTGACGGAAAGGGAACTCTGCACTTAAGAAAAGGTATTGAGGTAGGTCAAGTATTCATGCTTGGAACTAAATACTCTGAGGCAATGCACGCAACCGTTAAAGACGAAAACGGTGCTGACATTCCTATGATCATGGGCTGTTACGGTATCGGTGTTACCCGTGCCATTGCTGCTGTAATTGAACAGCATCATGACGAGAGAGGTATTATCTGGCCTGAATCATTAGCTCCTTTCACAGTTGCAATCGTTGCTATCCGTCCGTCAAAGAGTGAAGCTGTAAAGAATACAGCAGAAAAACTCTACGCAGATCTCAAGAAGGCTGGCGTTGAAGTGATCTATGATGATCGTGACGAACGTCCTGGCGTAATGTTTGCTGATATGGAACTGATCGGTATTCCACATATCATCACTATAGGCGAAAAGAGCCTAAATGACGGTAACGTTGAATACAAGTTAAGACGCACTGGTGTCAAGGAAAACATCAGCGCTGACACAGCTGTTGAGACTATTCTGTCAAAACTGGGTAAATAACAATGGAAAAGAGTGCCGACGTTCTTACAAAAGAGTGTAAAAGAGTAGCTGATATTGCAAAAGACGGCTGCCCGGCACTTACCTATCAGGAAATGACACCACTTCTGGAGCAGGTCCTTGCGCTTGCTCCCTCTATGAATGAACAGTTTCCTTTTGCAATTAACTCTGTGATTAAAGAGATTCTAGAAGCGCAGAAAATGGATGATCTTCTGAAGATTTCTGACTTTCTTGAATTTGAACTTGTATACATTCTCAATAACTATTCAAAATCATCCTGAACTGCCGATAGAATATACATTCTGCGCTGAATAAAAAGATCATTCCTAAAAACTTTTGTATGCCCCGTTGTTGATCACCTGATTGACAACGAGATTATACTGTAATGTCTTTTATTAGTTTAAGCTCCAGATGAAAGAGGATAGGGGTGGGATCTGGAGCTTAAATTCTTTTAGATGATTTCAAGTCTACCGTCTATGGCGCCAGCTTTATCTAAGGCCTCTAGAACTGACATGAGATCACCTGGTGCCAAACCTACTTCATTGATTGCTCTTACAAGATCATCTAAGGTTGCACCTGTATCAAGTTTAAACATCTTGCCCATTTTCTCTTCAACTGCAATCTGAGAGTCAGGAACAATAGCAGTCCTCCCCTGAGAGAAACTGTTTGGCTGAGAAACTCTTGGATCTTCTGTTACGGTGACTGTAAGTCCGCCATGAGTTACAGCAACAGGCTTGAGTTTGACATTACTGCCGATAACGATGGTTCCGGTTCTTGAATTTACAACAATTCGTGCAGCATCTTCTCCCTGGTCAATTTCAATATTCTCAAGAGTTGACAAATAAGATACTCGCTTTGAAGGATCACGCGGAGCGCTTACTCGAATTGAGGTGGAATCCTCAGCTACGGCACAGCCTTCACCATAAAGATCATTGATAGCATCAACCACATTCTTGGCTGTTGTAAAATCAGAACGGTTCAGATTGAAGACATAGGAATCAGTACTTGCAAAGTTGTCAGGAACCTCGCGCTCAATAATTGCGCCATTGGATATTCTGCCTACTGTCGGAGTATTGACGGTTACCTTTGAGCCGTCAGCACCTTCAACACCTAAACCACCTACAACCAGTGAGCCTTGTGCAATTGCATAGATATTGCCATCGACACCTCGAAGCATGGTCTGAAGAAGTGTACCTCCGCGCAGTGATGTAGCCTCACCTATTGCAGACACTGTTACATCAATGGTCTGACCTTTTTTTGAAAAAGGAGGCATAGTGGCATGAATAGCCACAGGAGCAACATCCTTGATCTTAAGGGTTGTACCTTCGTCAATCTTGATACCGAAATTGTTGAGCATGGAGCGGAAGCTCTGCTCTGTGAATTTTGAGTTCTTCTCGCCGGTACCTGCAAGACCTACCACAAGACCATAACCAATAAGCTGGTTATCACGGATACCGCTTATGGTAGCTATATCCTTGAGTCTTGCAGCCTGTGCAGTATTTGCTGGTATGGAGCAGAACATTGTTGCCCCCACGCACAAAACTGCCATTATCTTATTTACAATTCTCATAGCCCACCCACTTTTCAACTAGAAGAATATGTTAAAAGCACTGTTAAACAGGCGAGAGATGTATCCACGCTCCTGAGTATCTGCAAAATCACCGGTTCCACCGTACTGAATTCTGGCATTGGCGATACGCTGTGATGATACAGTATTGTCTGAGCTGATATCAGCAGGTCTTATAAGACCAGTTACTCTTACATACTCATTACCATTATTGAGCATCAACCATTTTTCTCCCTGCACCTGAAGGTTACCATTTGAGTATACCTTAACTACACTTACTGAAATCTGACCTTTGAGACTGTTAGACTGATCAGCCTGAGCACTGCCTGAAAAATCACTGGAATTACTTGTCGACAGTGTTGGAGTCAGATTTTTGTAATGTACTTTCTTACCTGCAAGGGTTATGCCACCATAATTGTTGTTACCTTCTTTTTCAAGATCGGTATTGGCCTTCTTGCTTGCTGATGTTGATTCTTCGAGAATAACGGAAATAATATCTCCGACCTTATGGGCTGATGTATCTGAGTACATACCATTATTCATGGTGTACTGACTGAAAATACTGCCATCAGGAACCACATTGGTATACTCCTCCATAGGAAGTGCTGGCGCGAAATTCGGATCATCTGGCTTTGGAGAAAAAGTATCCAAAGCACACCCCTGCAATAACAGGGCTGATGATACTAAAGCAGCTAAAGAGATCTTTTTCATAACCCACCCCAAAGATTATTAAACGGACTGAATCAAAGCTCCCATCATGGAATCAACTGTGGTCAGAACTTTTGAATTCATTTCATACACACGCTGAGCCTGAATGAGATTAACCAGTTCTTCAGTTACTTTCACATTAGAAGTTTCAAGCATATTCTGTCTGATTTCCCCCATGCCGTCCTGTCCGCCTATTCCCTGCTGAGGAGCACCGGATGCTGTAGTTTCAAGGAACAGATTGTCTCCTATAGACTCAAGTCCTGATGGATTGATAAAGTCTGTTACGGTGATCTGACCTAAATCCTGAGATGTATTCTGATTAGCAACTACAATCGAAACCTGACCGTCACGGCCAACTGTCATGGAAGTTGCATTGTCTGGGATCTGGATCTGAGGCAGCAGAGGATAACCTTCACCTGAGGTTACAATCACACCTTCCTCATTCTTGGTGAACTGGCCGTTTCTAGTATAGGCAGTAGTTCCGTCTGGCAGTTCTATTTCAAAGAATCCTCTTCCCTGAATCATCAGGTCAAAAGAGTTGTCAGTGGTTTCAACATCACCCTGACCAAACTGTCTCTGGGTTGCCACAACCTTGGCACCTGAACCAATCATTAAACCTTCAGGAAGATAACTATCAGCAGATGATCTGCCACCTGGCTGATTTATCTTCTGGTATAAAAGGTCCTCAAAAATGGCCCTGCTGCGCTTAAAACCAACGGTTGAAGCGTTAGCAAGGTTGTTTGAGGTAACCGAAATATTGGTCTGCTGTGCATCCAGTCCGGTTTTGCTAATCCATAATGCTGGTATCATAGTCTTCTCCCTGCTAACTTAATCGTAGCTAAGTAACACATTCTGTCTTTCATCCATCTGATCAGCCGTATCCATCATCTTAACCTGGGTATCAAACTGTCTCTGGATCCTGATAAGGTTGGTCAGTTCCTCTACCGGGTTCACGTTAGAGGATTCAAGCATTCCGCTTCTAAGCTGAATGGTCATATCTTCTTCAATAGTCTGACCGTCTATGCGTCTGAACAGACCGTCATAACCTTTTTCAATTTCTCTGTAATCATCAACGCTTACACACTTGATTCTTGCAAACTCTTCGATGACATTGGCATCAGCACCCTGAGGACGGCCTGAAATTACTCCGTCCTTATTGATATTGATATCTTCAAGCAAAGCTGGAAGCACAATCGGAGCACCATCTGTATCAAGGACATTCAGTCCAGATGTAGTCTTAAGTGAGCCGTCAACATCAATTTCAAAGTTACCGAATCTTGTATAAGCTTCATTTCCCTGTTTGTCATTAACAGCGATAAAGCCGTCTCCCTGGACTGCAACATCAAGATTTCTGTTGGTAGTTTCAATTGCTCCACCATCCATGTTGTAACCTGGACGCTCAGTCATGGCAAAAGCTCTTGTAGGATAAGCATCGGCAAATACAGACATAGCACGGGTATTTTCAAAGTCTGCTTTGAAACCTATGGTGTTTGCATTTGCAAGGTTGTTACTGCGTACAGAAAGACTATGGAAATTTTCCTTAGCCCCAGACATTGCAACCCACAATAAATTATCCATATTAAACCTCCGGAAAATTGACTTTTCCTCTACAGTCTAATATTAAGCAATTACTGTGCCAAATTTAGAGATTTGTCTAACTTGATGATTTACAAGAAAGTTAGAAAAAGATTACAAAAAAAGATGAGATAAAAGACTTACCTTATGGTCATAAAAATGACAGTAAAGCCTGCAGAAGATGCAGGCTTTAACTTAAATTATGAAGCAATATGTTCAACCTTGCTTAAGGCAATGTCACCGTAACCTACAAGATTTAAGGTGGTCTCAGATGGAGTATTGCCCAATGTTACAGAGCCAACAACAGCATATGTCTTAACTGGCAGATTTACTGTTTCACCGTTCTGCTCAGCGGTAACAGTGATGGTATACCTGCCAGGATCGAATTTCTCACCTGTTTCCTCATTCTTGACACCGTCCCAGCTGAAATCAATATCACCATCAAGACCGTTGCCGCATTCATAGGTGGCAACAACAGAACCATTGTAATCGGTAATATTAACTTTCATATTTGATGCACCGTCGCCTGCTGAAATCTTTGCGGTGATTGCATTAACACCATCAAAGAATGCAGTCTTTGAATCTACAAGCACGCTACGGCCAACAAGGCTTGAAGCACTTAAAGCTGAACTTGAGTTTACAGAATCAATAATACTGTCCATGTTTGATGAGATGTTAGTCAGATTCTCTACAACTGACAGCTGTGACATGGTTGAAACCATTTGGTTATTGTCTACTGGAGATGTTGGATCCTGATTCTGTAACTGAGTAGTTAATAGCTTTAAAAAGTCGGCCTGATCAAGGCTGCTGTTAGATTTTGTCTGACTTGCTGCAGTCTGATCTGATGCAATACGGGAGGCTGTCTTGCCAATTGAACTGTAATCGAAATCACTCATAGCGTTCTCCCAAAAAATTCCTTACGGCAAATTCTGCCTTTCTCTTTCTGTCTGACAATACAGATTCAAGATATGTGCCAAGTATATCTTAAACATAAAAAATACTTATAACGCTTTGTAATATAAAGAATATTAATATAGTATTTAGCTGTTTAATGTATTAATTCAGAGCCTATTTGGCAAGTTTTGCCGTTAATACCGAAGGATAACTCAAGCAGGTAAATTTTACCATTTTGCGAATTTAAGATCTGCCTTGTGCTTCTTTATATCACAGCAGTAATTAATGTCCTAATAAAAAAAGCCTGAAGACATGCTTCAGGCCATCGCAGGAGTTTAATTTATTTACTGAGTGTTTCCTAGCTGCAGAGTTGCCTGCATCATCTTTTTGGCAGAACTCGCTACCTGAACAGCTGTTTGATAAGAGCGATTGGCACTTATCATATCAGCCATTTCCTCTACAGGATTGATATTTGGACGATAAATATAACCATCCTCATCAGCTAGAGGATGATTTGGGTTGAATTCCTTGATGGTTGGAGCATCTGATTCGATGACACCCTTGAGACTTACACCGATACCATATGGCTCACCAGTTACAGGATCGGTTACACCACCATAGTTTTTCTCCGCCAAAAGGGCCTCATCCATAGCAGCAGAAAACAGAGGGCGTCTTGCTTTATAGGTTGTCTCAACAGAGGAACTTACAGATTCAGCGTTAGCAAGGTTTGATGCTGTTGCATTAAGACGGACAGACTGTGCGTTCATTGCAGTACCTGCAATATCCATAACTCTAAATAAACCCATTTTCTAATCCCCCACTGTTATTAACTAGTAGACAGTGCTTTTTTAAGCTTTGAAATACGACCGTTTAAGAAAGTCAGTGTTGCCTGGTATTCCATGTTGTTGTTGGCAAACTTCATCCTTTCAGAATTTACTTCTACAGTATTACCATTACCAGTATCAGCTTGATAAGGAAGTCTGTACTTCAATGTAAGCTCTGGCTCACCCGAAATTGCATTTTCATTCATATGTTTTGCATTGGTCTGTACCATTCTTGATGGTGCCTGAACAGACTGTTTTGCGGCCTGTTTAAAAGCAATATCAAAATCGAGGTCACGAGCTTTGTAACCTGGAGTGTCAGCATTGGCAAGATTGCCAGCAAGAACTTCGGCACGCTCATTTCTGATAGTCATGGTGTGCTGATGTACACCAAATACTTTATCGAATGTTATAGCCATACTAAAAACTCCATACTGTCAAAAAGCTGTGCTTTCCCTGATTACACCAAGTAAAGCAACAACTGTGCCAAATTCAAATTTCTTCTTTATCTTACTAATAGTGAAGGATTTTTTTGGTTTAGATGAGATTTGTTAAAATTTTGACATTAAAAAACCGGTTTTAATGCCCTACCCCAGTAAGTAGAACAAAACTACTGGGGTCACTACATAGAAAACCGGTTTAAAATTTTAGAAGCCATATTTCTGAGGTTTTAGGCGATAGATGATACCTGGATTGCAACGCATCATCTCATACTTCTCGGCTACACCAACGAGAGTTTCAGTTGAACCTAAAATCAGGTAACCGCCAGGATTAAGGCACATTGTCAGCTTTCTTAGAATGTCAGCTTTTACTTCGTTGGAGAAATAAATCAGCACATTTCTGCAGAAAATAACATCAAAACGCCCCATAAGCGCATATGAACCTAAAAGATTGAGGGGTCTGAATTCCACCATATCCTTAACTCTTGGTTCAATCTGCATCATGTTTGGTTTATGTGGAGCAGGCTTAAAGAATTTATTTTTTCTTTCAGCTGAAAGTCCACGTGACAGAGCATGGACATCGTACAAGCCCTGTCTGCACTGAGCAAGCATTTCAGGAGACAAATCTGTTCCAATGATCTGAGTCTGCTTGACATCCACATGTAGCATCTTGCCTAGCTGTTCCTGCACAACCATAGCAATTGAATATGGCTCCTGACCTGATGAACAGGCAGCAGACCAGATCCTTACAGGATATTTTGCTCGTTTTGCAAGCTCTGGAAGAATAGTGTTCTCGAGAGCTGTATAAGGATAGGTATCTCTAAACCATAAGGTTTCATTGGTTGTCATTGCATCAATAACATCTTCTTGAACCTTATTGTTAGGTTTATCCTCCATAGCCCTGTTGATAAGCTCATCAACAGTTTGAACATTGAATTTGGCAAGTAAGGTCGATAAACGGCTGTTTACAAGATACTGTTTACCTGCTCCCAGCACAATTCCGCATTTCTCTTCAATAAAGGCTGCAAAGCGACGGTACTGAACATCAGTAACCTCCTGGCTCTCCTTGATGATGGAGTTTCGCCCCTTATCATCAGTTCTGATTGGTGAAACCTTGTTGACAGATGATAATGCTGCCTTTGCTTCTGCTATCTTTTTTGCAATAGACTCGTTGTCTACAGTACCAGGACGAGGCAAAGTAGCAGTTACACCAGCTACTGTTGCAGGTCTAACAGAGCTCTGACTTAATGGAGCTGCACTCCTTGATGCTGGAGTTACAGCCTGCTGATTCAATATTCCCTGCAATCTTGTTGATGACACGGTTGAAGATGCAGAAGACAAGGTACTGCCAGAAGATGCTGATACGCCTGAAGATGCGGCTGCAGATGGCGGAGAGACAGTATTAAGACCAGACACAGATCTTGAGGCACTAGCAGTAGTTACAGTAGCAGAAGTTACGCCAGCGCTTGCCTGACTCCTTATTTTTGCCAAAAGAGCATCTGTTGAAGTTGATGTACTTGCAGGGGCTTCTTTGTTAGCGCCACTTAACGCAGATACAGGAGAACTTTTGGTACCTGAAAAAGTAGAGGATAAGGAACTCCTGTTCTCACCTTGAGAATTTGAAGAAGTACCCAGGCTCTGGCTTGAAGCAAATCTGTTGTTATCACTTGTATAATTTAACGCCATAGCTACGCCTTAGTGCAGGAATACTACAAAATAAATAAACATAAGGAATGGTCATAAAGACCATTCAGATTATTATAGTTGGTAAGGTTACTTGCTGCCTTATTTACTCCTTTTTCTCAGATCCCATAATCAGTTCTGCACCAGAGTTTCCGGCATTTGTCAGAATAATACCCTTCTTAACGGCTTTTGCAAGTTCTAAAGGATTGAATTTAGGAATAAAATCATTAGCACCGACTTTGCTGATCATACCAAGATTAAACACACCAGACAAAGATGTATGCAGAATTATATAGGCCTGTTTTAAAGCAGGATCCTGACGCACAGTTGCGCAGAGGGTATAGCCGTCCATTTCAGGCATTTCAACGTCTGAAATCACGCAGGCAAACTGCTGATTGATCGGTCCAAGCAAAGCTGCTTCCTTGAGAATATTCAAGGCCTCAAGGCCGTCATGAGCCTGAACCACCTCAATGTTAAGTTTTTCAATAGAATGTACAACCTGTTTTAAGGCAACCTTTGAATCATCGGCAACTAAAACTCGAGGTTTGTGCTGTTCAACAAGACGAGAAAATTCCTCATCATACAGACCTTCGAGATCGTGATGCTCAAGCTTGCTTGGAGAGATCTCCTCTAGGATCTTCTCAACATCA
Source organism: Succinivibrio sp. (assembly GCA_051885305.1). Taxonomy (GTDB): domain Bacteria; phylum Pseudomonadota; class Gammaproteobacteria; order Enterobacterales; family Succinivibrionaceae; genus Succinivibrio. The sequence continues at coordinate 14,419 of JBJEWY010000117.1, forward strand.
AGGATTTCAACAAGCTCACCATCAATTTCGGTTACAGCGGTCATGTAATTGCTGTCACCAGCTCCTTTTGGTGGTGGCATAATCTTATCCCAATTCATGTTTAGGATACGTTCAACGCTTGATACAAGGAAAGCATGAGTAGAACGATTGTACTCGGCGATAATAATGAAACATTTGTCGAGATCTGTGGTCTGACGACCTCCAATTGCAAAAGCAAGATCAATGACAGATATAGTCTGGCCTCTAATGTGAGCCACACCAACAACATACTGCTGGAGTTTTGGCATTACAGTCAGACGTGGACAAGGCAGAATCTCTCTTACTTTAAACACATTAATGCCATAACGCTGGCGCAGTCCTGAAAGCTTGAAAAGTAACAGTTCCATGCGGTTCTGGCCGACTACTTCAGTCAGCTCATTAACAGAATCCATAATACCAATCATTTTTGTTCACCTTGCAGTTGAAATTGCAATACTTTCTAGTGTCTTATATGAATAGAATAGATAGCAAATTAAAGTACACCTAAAACAAAATCAAGAATTTGCGGACAAAGTCACATGAACTTGGTTAATTCTGATATATGCGTTTAAAAATAATGGTATAAAGACATAAATTCTCTTTTAAGTTTCAGGAAAAAACTATCACAATTCTAAATATGCTATCATCACTCCAAGTGATTTTAAATGTTTAAAATTAAAAGGATTGCCCCTTGAAAACATTCATATCTATATCGTCAGCAATCTGTCTCATCTTTAGCATTCTTCTGCCAAAGATGGCTTTTGCTACCCAGGAGGAGGCGGATTTCTTATCAACAGTGGCAAAAGAATACATTCTTGCGCAGTTCACTCATGACGATAAAGATAAGCGTTACATTGTAAAACCGGGAAGACTTGATCCAAACCGCGATTACAAAGGTCGCTGCAGTGGATATCTGTCAGCTGAACTTCACGGAAGAGAAGTAAAAAAAAGCAACATTGTGATAATCACCTGCTCACAGAAGAACAACCAATATGTATTGCATGTTCCTGTGAGTGTAACTGTTGAACGCGCAATTTATTCTGCCTCTGTAAATATCCACAAGAATTCTGTTGTGACAGAAAACATGGTAGAAAAAAATTTCAGCGGAGAAAATCTGACTTCAACTGCAGCGGTAACAAACATCGCATCAATTGTGGGAAACAAGGCAAGACGCGATATAAGGCAGGGTGAAATTCTAAAGCAGAGTGATTTCTGTACTATCGCCAAAGGTGACAGTGTAACCATTGAAGCCAAAAGAAACGGACTTGAGATAAAAACAGCCGGTACCGCACTTGAAGAGGGACGAATAGGAGATCATATTCAAGTTAGAAACAACAAAAGTAAAAAGAACATCAGAGCAGTGGTAACAGGTCCTTCCACTGTACAGGTTGTTTTCTGATATTCTTCGTGTCTTTGTGCGATAAAAACTGCATTTTTACTCATAGTTTTAGTGTAAAATCCTGTCTTACAGGAAGATAAATTTTTTTTGTTTTTTTTCTCTTTTTTTATTTAAGATTTATATAACACTGCCGTTAAATAGATAACGAAGTGAGTTATATCACTTGAATATTATTCTAAAAGAGAGAAATTTTGAGGGTAGTATCATGGCAATCGATGCATTAAATGACCGCGTATACAGCGGTATAAAAGAATCCGTTGCTACTGCCAAGAACGTGGCAATCCCTACAGTTTCAACTGCTGCAAGTGCTTATAAGCAGAATGCACCTGAAGCTGTCAAGACAGGCGATGCCGTTGTACTCACTGACAGTGCCAAGAGTTTATCCAAGGCAACAGAGAAGGCAAAGCTGTCATCTGGTATTGATGAAGCTAAAGTTGAGAAACTTAAGGCTGCAATAGCTGACGGATCTTACAAAATCAATTATGAGTCTGTAGCAAACAAACTCATAGATTCTGAAGATGAGATAAGCTCAATCTTCGGTTAAAGGTTAGGGTATCTGCCTGCAGGAGGGCAGATTGCAAGTCCTCGCAGTAATTCTGCGAGGACTTTTATTTTTTCTTTCCAAACTGTGAAATCACAAGTCCGCCAATAGCCAGCACCATACCAAGAATGGTATACACGGTAATAGTCTCATCAATCAGAAGAGTAGCTCCAACTGCTGTTACAACAGGAGTTCCGTAGATATAGACATTGGTTTTTACAACACCTATATAGGTAATAGCCTTGTTCCAGATGTAAAAGCTAAGTGACGAGCAGAATACCCCAAGGAAAATAAAATTCACCAGATTTACAGGCTCAATGATTCGGTTCCATTTAAGAGAATACCCATTTACGATCATGATTGGCACAGTCAGAATCACTGAGTAGAAAAACGACTTTATGGTAACTGTAAGCATCGGAACTTTAAGATTATGAAGCTTTGAAATATATAGAACATAAAAGCCCCATTCAATAGCGCAACCAAGAGCTAAAAGATCGCCTAGAGGATTAAGATCAAGTTTCAAAGTTCCTGTTGAAATACAGGCAATTCCTGTAATGGCGACTATAAATCCCAAAAAGAAAGCTGATGATAATTTTTCTCCATGGTTAAAGAGTCGATCACAGATTGCACAGAATAAAGGCGCTGTAGCAACAATAAGACAGACATTTGAAGCATTTGAATAAACAAGTGCGTTGTTTTCAAACACAAAATATAAGGTTACGCCAAAAAATCCCACTAAAGCAGAATACAGTTCAACTTTAAATGAAACAAAGGCAAGCGCTTTTGGTGCAAAGATTAACAGCGCTAAAGTTGCCAGTACAAAACGATCAAAGAGAATCTCAACTGGAGTAAATTCCTTTAAAAGGACTTTTGAGCTTACAAATGTAAGCCCCCAGAACAGGATCACAGTGATTGCAAATATATGACCTAACAGTATTTCTTTTTTCATAATCGCCTCAGATGAGCGATTATCATGCCAGATAGCTGTCAGGTCAATATATTTGAGAAACTATACTGCAATCTGATCTAGTACTTCTTTAGCTTTTGCTTTGCTCTCAGTCTTTTTTGAAGCTGATTTTGAAGTTTTTTTAAGTGCTGGCTTTTCATGACCGAAGATATCATTGCAAAGACGTACCACGTACTCGCATTCAACTTCAGGAAGCCTTAAAGCAAAGCACATTTTGACAACTTTCTGCACGGAATACCCGGTTTTGATAGACAACATTCTTGCAATCTTCAAAAGTGTTCTGCTTGAAAAAGGGGCTGTTATCTGACGGACACCATTTTCAAATCCCTGCTCAATTACCTTTCTAAGCTCACATGCAAACTTTACAAGATTAAGACAGAGGTCTTCTGTAAGCTCTGGGCAAGCTGATTTTATCATCTGCAGCTCAACTACAGGCTTAGGATAGCCCATCTCAATAAATCTCCATCTGTCTAGAAATGCCTGATTAAGCTGTCTTGTACCATTATAAAAACCTGTAGCGTCACCAAAGCCCTTGGTATTTGCTGTTGCTATAATTCTAAACTGAGGATGAGGATTGATGATTTCTCCATTATTGGCAAGGATAGTTAAAGGCTTGCCTTCAATAACATCATTGAGAATTGAAAGATCGCCTGGTGACATCAGATCGATTTCATTTAAAATCAGGATCTCTCCATACAGCATGGCCCTTGTCAGTGGCCCATACTCATAAACAAGCTCTCCTTTTTTTAAAGTAGTATGGCCTATAAGATCCATTGATTCACATTTGTTGGACAAAGTGATCTGCTCTACTCCCCAGTTAAGTCTTGAGGCAGCCTGAAGGATCATGGTAGTTTTGCCGCATCCTGAGGGACCAGCAATATAAAGGCAGTCTTTGAAAGGATGGATCAGATACCACAAAAGCTCATTTAGAACATTAAGTTCAAAAACATAGCTTTTGTCAATTACAGGAATATGCTCACTTAAGGCACAGGGCTCAAGCTCACAGTCAGATATTGCTATCTTTTCGTTATTGAAAATCTTTTTGAGATTTACAGTAAACACGTTGACATTATCAATAGTCATTATTTTTCCTTTAAAAATTAAAGTATTTCAATTCTGTCAGCCACTACATGGCAGCTTTCAAAACTTCGCCCTAAAGAATCGGTAAAATACGAATTTCTAAGTCTGCCCTCTACACTGAGTTTTGAATCATTAAGCACATTTTTTTCAATCAAAGTACGGAACTCTGCTAAAAGATTTCCCAAAACGACCACTCTTAGATAATTGCCATAACCATCATCATTTGCATCAGAATCAAGATTTTTAAGCACAATGCACAGTGAATTTTCACCTGTACTCTTATGCTTTGGAATCAGAACGGAACTTACCGTTCCGCTTAAAAGGACTTTGTTTGTGTCCATATATCCTCCATTGAACATATGGAACAAATCTTATAACGGGGAATTTTTTGAACTTGAAAATAAATGGCAAAAAATATCACGCAAATAAAAAATCACCAGCTATGCTGATGATTTTTTTAATAAAAATACCTAAATTATAATTATCTTGACTTTCTCACTTAATAAAAGTGTCTAAAAGCCTTATTCACTAAGGTTTTGC
>JBJEWY010000118.1:0-69669 GCA_051885305.1 Succinivibrio sp.
TTGTCCGTACTTGTTTTTAAAGAACTTTTCTAAGCGCTTGGCTTATCTTGCTGTCTTGAGTGACAACGGGAATGCATTATAGACTTTTTTTGATAACTGTCAAACATTTTTTTTATTTTTTTTAAAAAATTTGCACACTGCAGTAATTTTTCACACAGAAATCATACCTTACGCTTACATAATTTTTACAGATTTAACTGGGAATTTTTAAAAAATATATTTATATATCAATATATTACATTGGTTTTAACTTTTTTTTATCCTTAATTAGTCTTCTATGTTCAATATTTAAGGCATTAAAGTTTTTTTTATTTCGTTACTTTGCAATTGTTTTTGTGAATTGACCTCCCATTATTTTTCTTTACCCTGTGGCAAGATAACCTCATTGTCTATGTTCCTTAGACACGGGAAAGCAGGATACGTTTATGAACAAGAAATTAATATTGTGGGCAGTAACATCTGCTTTAGCGGGCTTTCTGTTCGGCTTTGATACTGTTGTAATTTCAGGTGCTGAAAGCAAAATTCAGCAGTTATGGTCTCTTAGCGGTTCAGCACATGGTCTTGCTATATCAGCGGCCCTGTGGGGTACTGTACTAGGTGCTTTCTTTGGAAGTATCCCTACTGCAAAATTTGGCAGACGATACACTCTGATTGCAAATGGCATACTGTTCTTGGTAGGCGCTATTGGCTCTTGTATTTCATGGGATGTCTACTCATTTTTTATCTTCAGATTCATAGGAGGCGTCGGCATAGGTATTTCTACAGTTGCAGCTCCTCTGTTTATCTCTGAAATCTCTCCTGCTGGAGACAGAGGCAAACTTACAGGTTTATTCCAGTTTAATATCGTATTCGGTATTCTGATGGCTTTCTTCTCAAACTTTGCCATCAATCATCTGATTTCAGAAGAGTTTGCATGGAGATGGATGTTAGGTATTCAGGTTATTCCATCCCTTATATATACAGTAATGTGTCTGTCTCTGCCAGAATCCCCTCGCTACCTGATTGCAAATAAGAAAGACTACGAGCAGGGACGTCACGTTTTCTCTCTTATCAATCCAAGGATGTCACCAAAAGAGCTTGATCTATTAGTTCAGTCTGTAAAAGATGAGTCTGTCTCAGAGGAAAAATCTCATGGCAGCACAGCATCTTTCTTTTCTAAAAAACTGAAATATCCGATCCTCTTTGCGTTTTTGATTGCAGCTTTCAATCAACTCTCTGGTATCAATATCATTCTTTACTTCGCTCCACGCCTTTTAGGTTTGGCAGGACTTGAAGATCCTGTTGCTGCATCCGTAGCACTAGGCGTAACCAACCTCATTGCAACTTTCATCGGTATAAGACTTATTGATGTTTTAGGTCGCAGAACATTACTTTTGATAGGTTGTGTCGGCTATATCCTGTCTCTTGGTATCTGCACATTCTCATTCTTTAACTACGATGAGCTTAAAGTCGTATCTGTATCAATGGATGCAGCATCAGGAGCAGATCAGATAGTAAGAATGGAAAATGGCGAGGTTTTCTTTACAGAAGATGATCTTGTAAACGCTAAAGTCTCTTTTGAAGATGCAAAGACAAAACTTAAGAATCTGGCATCTGCTCAGAACATTATTCCATCTGAGGGGCTTGCAGTATTTGATGGAAACGATGTTACTGTCATCAAAAAGGCGGCTCTTGAATTAAAGCATCAGGCATCTGATTCTTTAGGAAATGTCAGTGCTACTGTTCTTATATGTATGATTGCCTTTATTGCATCTCATGCCATTGGTTCAGGCACCATCATCTGGGTATTCATTTCAGAAATCTTCCCAAATGAGTTCCGCGCTAAAGGGCAGGCATTAGGCTGCTTTACTCACTGGATCTTCGCAGCATGTCTTACTTTGGTATTTCCTATTGCGATTGCAACCTTTGATGCCGGATTTATGTTCGGTTTCTTTACGCTGATGATGATTCTTCAGCTGGTGTTTGCTTTAATCATGATGCCTGAAACAAAAGGAAGATCACTTGAGGAAATAGCAAAAGATCTATCATCAAAGTAAATCTGATCTGAAAATTTCACTTACAGATATGATATTAGGAAGAGACAGCTTGATACTTTAACGCTGTCTCTTTTGTATGGACAGGATCTATTCAAATTTTTCAAGATCAGAAAAACCAAATTCACGAACCATCTTAAGACGATCTGAATAGTTGTTTAAAGTACCGGTGTAAAAAGCTCTGTCATGAACTTTTTCAACTTCTATGCTTCTTGATCCTTTAATTACGGTTTTAACTCTTCTTCCTATGGCCTCACCTGAATCAACTAGTCTTACATCAGGAAGAATATTGGCAATTACATCCTTTACAAACGGGTAATGAGTACAGCCAAGAACAATGGTATCAGGGCGTTTAGAAAAATCCTGATCCATAAAAGGAGCTAAAATCTTCTTGATATCCTGCCTGTTTACACGTCCTGTAGAAAGACGTTCTTCTGCGATAACAGCAAGTTCAGGATCACCGACTTTTATTACCTGGCAGTCACTAGCAAATGACGATATAAGATTCTTTGTATATTCTCTTGAAATAGTACCAGGCGTTGCTAAAAGCCCTAAGATCTTATTTTTGGAGACTAAAGCTGCAGGTTTGATTGCTGGCACTACACCTACAATTGGAATACTGATATTGTCTCTTAGTTCAGGAAGAGCTACGGTACTTGCAGTATTACAGGCAACTACAATTGCACTGAGTTCAAACTGACTGCATGCTCTTTCAATTAGAGAGTCAACTCTTCTGATTAAAAAGTCATCACTTTTGTTTCCATAAGGAAAGCATTCATTATCAAACAGATAATAGGACTCTATATCAGGATTTAAGGCTCTTACCGCCTTGATTACTGATAGGCCACCTACACCTGAATCAAAAAAAAGTACTCTTTTGACTTTGACTTTCTGCGCTGACAATTTAAGATCTCAAAAAAAGTTATTACAGGGACCGAAATTATGCTCAAAACATTAATAGGAACAACCGATCCGCAAAATTATTCACAATATCTTAATGAAAAAATAGATCATGTGGTGAGTTTATTTAAAAAAAATAATTTGACCATCCCTGAGTATGAAGTATTTCCTTCACCTCCAGAATACTACCGCATGCGTGCCAAATTCTGTATTTATTTTAATAATGACTATACAGATTTTACCTTCTGCATGTTTGAACCAAAGACAAAACCTAAAAAAAGAATAGATTTAGAAGTATTCCCGGTAGGTTCAAAAGCTATCAATCAGGCTATGCTTTTACTGAAAAAGCATCTGATGAAATATGAGTATCTGCACTATAAACTTTTTGAAGTCAGCATGCTGTCCAACAAAAATGGGCAGGTGGTAATCGCTCTTGATTACCACAAAGAACTTGATGAGAAGATTTTTACAGAACAGGTAAAATCTCTTAAATCTGACTTTAAAAATGATGGTCTTGATGCCGAGTTTACCGGCAGAGCAAGAAAGCAGCAGATCTTGGCTGACACAAATACAATTATTGAAACCATTCATACAAAAGACAGAGACTTTCTCTTGCATCAGGTTGAGGGCAACTTTTCGCAGCCTAATATATATGCTTGCGAAAACATGGTTCAGTTTGCAAGAGACTGCTGTACTAACACCCAAAATGAGGATCTAATTGAGCTTTACTGCGGTAGCGGTACATTTACTGTCTGCCTTGCAGATCTTTTCTCTAAGGTATTCTCAACTGAAGTATCAAGAGTTCCAACCATGACCGCTCTTAAAAATCTTGAGGTCAACGGTATTAGCAATACAAAAATTGCAAGACTTTCAGCAGTTGAAGTAGCTCAGGCACTAGGTAAGGTAAGATCTTTTAACCGACTAAAAGAAGCTGGCATTGATGTTGATGATTACAATCTAACCACTCTTTTAATTGATCCACCTCGTTCTGGCCTTGAGTACAAGGATGCTCTTGATTTTACCGCTCGCTTTAAAAGAGTCATCTACATCTCCTGCGGACCTGAATCTTTAGCAAGTGATCTTGCTTATCTTTGCAAAACTCATGAGATTAAAAAACTGGCGTTTTTCGATCAGTTCCCTTACACAGAACATCTTGAAAGTGGTGTGCTTTTAGAAAAAAAGGCGGATTTGTCGTAAAAATATAAGCCAGTTCAAATTTTTTTGTCATTCATTCAGATAGAATGAATGACATAGCAATCAAACAAGCATAAGTTTTGGGGTAAACCCATAGGAAAGGTGATCTGAATATCAGACACCTTTTTTATTTCTCTGTCTTCAAAAAGCACCTAAATGCTCGTACTAGATACAAGCAAGTTCTCTTAATAATAATAGTTATTGAAAATGAGTGACTAATGTCATTTTTATAGGATCTTGTACCTATTGTCTTAATAATCAGAAACTATAATCTTGATTAAAAGGCGATAAAAGAAGCAAAAAGAACTATGCAAGTAAACATACAGGGAAAAGCAAAAAAGATTATCTATACCATGATCGTCATGATGATCTTGGTTGCTTTATCCGTTACATCAGCAATAACCGTAAGTAAATCCGAAGAAGCAGCCTGCAGAAACACTTTAGAGGTTTCAGCTAGACAGTTTTCTGATGAAATTGAAGCCATAATCAATGTAGATACAGAACTATTAAAGGGGTTGTCTACAGTAGTTGCCATGCATGGCGAACTTAGAAATCAACATGTCCAAAATATCATCAAAGGTTTCAAGCCTAATGCTCTACTCTACAAAATAGGTATTCTGCTTCCAGGTGATGATCTTATTCTTGCCTCAGGAACCGGCAGAGCAACAAGTATTCTAAGCTATGAGAAAGAAGAACCATTAAAACAGCATATCAGTAACAAAAGCTACGATTTCTACAGTCTGTACACCAATATTGTCAGAAGCTTTGTTCCTATTGTAAAAAATGACAAAACTCTAGGTCTTCTCTACGGAGTTGTGAACCTGAAAAAGATCTCCTCATATATCAATACCATTCCTTATGACGGCAATGCCTATGCTTACGTGGTCGACGGCAGCAGCGGAGAAATTCTTATTGATACGCTACATCAGGATACTGTGATACTTTAAATGACTTCTACAACCATGAGGCAGTTCCAAAATCGGTTCAGACAAAGTTATCTGAACAGTTCAAACAGCGACAAAGCGGATATCTGACCTTCTATTCTAAGAAGTTAAATCAGGAGATGTATCTGTACTACACTCCAACCGACATCAATGAATGGATGACTCTGGTTATGGTTCCAGAAAAGGTTGCCTTTGAGAGAGTACATACAGTGAACAACCATCTCTACTGCTTTATTGCTGTAGAAATATTGGTTCTGATTGGTTACTTCTTCTGGCTAATGCATGTTACTCTTCTTGAAATTCAGGAAAATTACCGACTTGCAAACTACGACCTTTTAACAGAAATCTATAACCGTAACAGTTACGAATCAAGACTTGATCAATACGTAGAGCAGAGCAAAAATTCTTTAAGCTGCATCTATATAGATGCCAACGGTCTTCATGAACTGAACAATACACAAGGGCATGAGGCAGGTGACAGACTGCTTATCACCATTGCAAAAGTTCTAATGTCACACTTCAGACGCAGAGACTGTTTCAGGATCGGTGGTGACGAATTCGTGGTCATGGCAACCGACCTTGAAAGTTCAGAAATTGAAGCAATCCTAGAGAAAATAAGAACTGAGCTTGCAACTTACAATTACAATGTCTCTACAGGATTTTCTGTTGCAGAAAAGAGGGGCTGCAATATACACGAACTGATTAAAGACGCCGAAGGCAAAATGTACGAAGATAAAAGAAGATACTACTCAAAAACAGCTACAGACAGACGAAAGAGGATCTAATAGACAAAAATCTGAATAACTGTCAAAAAACGGCCTGGTTTCCCAGGCCTTTTATAATGTTACTTGTAGATATCAGGAAGCGGAATCTGAGATACACCTGAATCTACAGCTGCTCTTGCAACTGCCTTTGACAGCCATTCACGAAGTCTTGGATCCATTGGTTTAGGGATCAGATAGTCTCTACCATATTCTAAGTGATCTACCTGTGCAGCCTTTACTACAGCCTCTGGAACAGGCTCTTTAGCAAGATTTCTCAAAGCCTCCATAGCAGCCTTCATCATCTCGGTGTTAATGCAAGTTGCACGAACATCAAGAGCACCTCTAAAGAGGTATGGGAAGCACAGAACATTGTTAATCTGGTTTGGATAGTCAGAACGGCCGGTACCTAAAATAATATCAGGACGCAGTTTTGAAACAATGTCAGGATCAATCTCAGGATCAGGATTTGAGCAGGCAAAAATAACCGCATTTGGAGCCATGTGCATAACTTCATCTTCAGTTACTAGACCTGGACCAGAAACACCAAGCATTACGTCAGCATCCTTAAGAGCCTCTTCAAGGGTCTTAGGACCTGCATCATTAATGAATCTTGGCTTCTCACCATTGTTGTACTGAGGACGATCTGACCTGATAACACCGTGACGGTCTACCATGAAAAAGTTCTCTTTTTTGGCACCACACTCAATCAAGAAATCAGAACAGGCAACACCAGCAGCACCTGCACCTACGCATACAACCTTACAGTCTTCAATCTTTTTACCCTGAAGTTCAACAGCATTTAAGATACCTGCGGTGGTTACAATTGCGGTACCATGCTGGTCGTCATGGAAAATAGGAATTCGGCAACGCTTGATCAGTTCGCGCTCAATAACGAAGCATTCAGGAGCTTTGATATCCTCAAGATTGATACCGCCAAAAGTATCAGCAATGCATTCAACAGTGGTAATAAAATCCTCAACTGACTTGTTGTTTACCTCAATATCGATAGCATCAATACCGGCAAAACGGTTAAACAGCAATGCCTTACCTTCCATTACAGGCTTTGATGCCAGTGGACCTAAATTACCTAGACCTAAAATTGCAGTACCATTTGAAATGATAGCTACAGAATTACCCTTGCCGGTGTAACGGTAAGCAGTATCAGGATCCTTTGCAATTTCACGTACAGGTTCGGCAACACCTGGGCTGTATGCCAAAGTCAGATCGTCAGCTGTTTCTGCAGGCTTAGTGATAACTACCTTAATTTTTCCAGGAACTGGATCCTCATGGTAGGCCAAAGCTCTGTCGTGTAATAATTTAGCATCGTGTGACACAATAACCACCTCAACTTAATGTCTTAATAAATATCTATAATCTACTTGATAACTTCAATGATAGGTCATAGAAGCTTTTACCGATAATTTTCAAAACTGCTTTTGTGACTATAAAAGTATTTTCTTTCAAAAGTTTTTTGTTCGTCTTATCAAGCAATAGTCTAACATGTCAGTTTATTTTTTTTGAGATATTCTCCATAAAATATCGTTTAATTTTTTTATGTCTTATCTTTTAAACACTATAGCTGCAAATCATGATAATTCAGTTAACCAAAATGAGATTAATGGTTAACTCATAAAGTTTTTTAACCAACATATTGCGATACCCAATCCTCTAAAGGAGGCAGTGACTCATGATAAATTTATAAGCTCTGCTGTCTGTCTTAGCACAAAGATTATTCGGGAAAAGAACAAAAGTTGATATCATATAAAAAGTAAAATTTTTAGGATCTCGATACATGGAATTATCAAAGAATATAGTATTCTGCGCCCGAATAGACGGCTCACTACTTTGTACAGACAATATAACTGATAATAGGAAACGCAAAGAACTGGAACTTGTTTTTGACAATCTAGAGCCTCTCAACAGAGGCCAAAACAGGCATACATTCATTATCAACTACGATGCTGTAGATGCTATTCCATATTTTACAGAAGACGATCTTGATGCAATCTTTAAATGCAAACTTGAAAGCTACTATGACAGAGATGAGGATGAACTTTCTTTATTCATAGTAAAGGCCAAAAATTACAAACTCGATATCACCATTCTTCTTGAAGGTATAAAAAATCTCATCAGAGCAGACGATTATCATCACTGCCAGCAGTTTTTTGAGCTGTTACTGACCCTCATGTCCAATTGGTATATTGCTCTTGAAAACAATCACAGGAAGATTGAATCATCCGAAGATCTTGATCTGTTCTTAGTAATCTCCCAGTCATTCCTACAGTATTTTCAGACAACTGAAATAGAAGCTCTGCATGGACTTAGGGATATACTTGAAAATATCATCTACAATCAGGACAAGCCTCTTCTACAGAAGAAAATGGATAACTGGCACAAAAAAGCCTTTATAGATGAAATTATCGACAAAGATGAGAGAAATGAAAAAATCAAACTGACAGTAAATGAGAAAAAAATGTTTTTAGACTGTCTGAAAGAAGGCGTTGAATTAGGAGATGACGTCGCTATTCATTATCTTGGCAAAAATTCGGCATTAAAGAACCACCCACTAATTTCTTTTGATCCTAAAACTGTCCAGAAGTGCTATGACAGACTTATAGATGATCCTGATAACACCTACATTGACAAGCATGCCCTCGAATACGGAAAATTCTATTACACAGGAGTGCTCACAAACGGCATTCCAGAATTTAGCAAAGCCTATATACTGTTAACACTTGCCGCTCATAGCGGTAATCCAGAAGCTCAGCTGCTTCTTTCAGAATTATTCCTGACAGGCAACTGTGCTATCAAATCATATGAGGTTGCAGAAAACCTGCTCGAATCAGCAGTATCAAAATCATTCGATCAGTTCCTCAACTATTCTTTTGACAATGTGTTTCCAGAAGCAGTTTACCGGAAAACAGAACTTAGTCTTGAGGAAAAGAATTTTCTGGTATCAGAAGAACTGTTAGCTCAATATGAAAGTAACTTCAATAACCTTCTTTTAGCAAATCTTGCAGCTGATCTCAGGCAGACTCAGACTAGTAGTGATAAAAACAGAAATGGAGAAACGTCGTTAATCAAAAACAAAATCATCAGTAAGATAAAAGAGATCCTGCCAAAAACAGTATTCTCACAAATGAAGAGATCTGCCTCATTCGCTACTGGGGATCTGTCACTCATGCTCAATGTATATTATGACAAATGCTCCTTTTTCATATGCACCCTAGAGAAGTCTAAAGTCGGATATAAGTGTAGTATAAAAAAAGCCGACGAAAGAAATCTGTCTGTATACATGGATGATTTAGAGGAAATCAATTTACCAGAACGCATTGAAGATATTCAGACGGTACCTTTTGTTTATCTGATTTCAGACTGCTGGGAGTGCAATCTGACAGACGAAATATTCTTGACACTTTCAGATGTATCCAAATTCAATATTTATGAAGGTGATGGAACACCAAAGAATCTGAAGAGAGCTTTTATATTCAACAATATTTCAGGAAATTCTTTTGTCTGCGTCAATAAAGTAGTTGCTGAAATTGAAGGTACATGGACATATAACCAGACAGTACTGCCAACACTCCTAAAAGATCTGGAAAGAGCAGACAAAAAAACCATAAAAAGGAAGAAAACAAAGACCGCTATAAAAGCTGACTGTTAATTATTACAGTAAGTTATGACCTCCACCTAATTTAAGCAGTTAAATCAGGTGGATTTTTTTTCGTAACTTCCTTTTAAAGTCTTTTGATTTAATGTTCTGTATGCTGGAGAATGTACAGACAAAAAAGCAGTCCCTAAGGACTGCTTTTTTTGTTCAACAAAGAATTACTTCTTGATTGAGAAAGCGGAGATACCGCCAAAACGCTTCTTGAAAGCCTCAACACGTCCGCCAGTGTCAACAATCTTCTGCTTACCAGTGAAGAATGGGTGGCACTTTGAGCAAACGTCTAAGCTTAAGTCGTGACCTGCAGTAGTACGGATCTTGAAGGTATTGCCGCATGAGCAACGAACATTCACTTCCTTGTACTCTGGATGAATATTTTCTTTCATGTAAACCTCAATGCGTGTCGCTCTTTCAGCCGCGGATGCGCCGAACACCACACGCTCAAAATAGAAATGGTGGCCTATGATATTAGATTAATTATCAAGATGCAAGCAGAAATATGCCTTTTTTTTATCGCATATGAATCTTAAATCCGAGAATTATCAGGTCATTTACAGTTAAAATTATGCAGATGACTGATTCACAATTCTCCATTATCAATGTAGCCATTAACAGGCCTATAGCAAAAGAATTTGCCTATCGTCTTGATAAGACTGTAGGGAAGGAGTGCATTGGCTCAAGAGTTAAGGTGAAATTCGGACCTGCAACTGAAATTGGAGTTATAACAGAAGTTGATGTCATACCTGACATAGACATCAGCAAATTAAAAAAAGCTGAGCTTCTTGATCTGAAGGCTATACTTCCAGATGATCTTTTAAGAACCCTAGAATTTGGCAGCCAATATTATCAGTATCCTTTGGGGCAGTGTATAAATGTTGCACTACCAAAGCTGCTCCGTGAAGGGGAACCTTTCTCTTATGAGACCATTCCTGCTATCAGGCTAATCGAATCCAAAGACAGTGAAAAAATTAAAAAGCTTAAATCAAAAGAGCAGATAAAACTTGTTGAATGTCTGATGTCTGGTCCTGTAAAAAGAAAGGAAATAAGAGAACTGGGCATTTCAAGTGCCACTGAAAATGCTCTAGTAAAAAAAGGCATAGCTGCATTTGAAGAGCTTAAATTAAATTACAGTGCATTTACTTCGATAAGCCCAGATAGGATTTTAAAAGAAACTGCACCTACACCTAATTTTGAACAACAAAATGCCATTCACACTATAAATTCTGAAACAGGATTCAAGGTATTCTTATTAAATGGTGTTACAGGATCAGGTAAGACAGAAGTTTATCTTAGGGTTATTGAGGATGTTTTAAAACAGGGTAAGGCTGTTTTGGTACTTGTACCTGAGATTGCTCTGACCCCACAGACTTTTGAACGCTTCTACAGACGCTTCAATGTGCCTGTTTCATCTATGCATTCTGCTCTGTCAGACAGAGAGCGACTTGATGCATATATTGACATGGCAACCTCAAAATCAGGTATTCTTATTGGCACAAGGACTGCCCTGTTCACCCCTATACCGAATCTTGGACTTATCGTCATCGACGAAGAACATGACAGTTCATTCAAGCAGAATGATACCTTCCGCTATCACGCAAGAACACTTGCCATCATGAGAGCAAAAATCAATAACTGCAAAGTGGTTTTAGGCTCTGCAACACCAAGTATTGAAACCATATACAATGCCCAGAAAGGACTTTACGAAAGAATTGATCTTACTGTAAGAGCAGGTGGAGCAGTAATGCCTGATTTCAGACTTATTGATTTAAGACAGGAGGTACTTTCTGACGGACTTAAGACAGGCATATGTCAAAGTCTTGAAAATGAAATCGGTGAAGAGACAGCAAGAGGGAATCAGGTACTGCTCTTTTTAAACCGACGCGGCTACTCCCATCATCTAGTATGCCACCGTTGCGGCCATGTATTTGTCTGCCCAAACTGTGATAATTTCCTAACAGTCCACAAGGATAAAAACAGGCTTCTTTGTCATGTATGTGAGAATTTCGAACCTTATCCAAGCGAATGCCCAAACTGTGGTGGGACAGAACTTTTTGAACAAGGGTTTGGTACAGAGCAGGTTTATGAATTTTTAAAAAGACGATATCCTGATGCTGGTGTAGAACGCATTGACAGAGATACAGTAAGCTCTAAAAGACAACTTGAAGAACGCCTTGAAAAAATTAAAACAGGATCATCAAAAATTCTTCTTGGAACACAGATGCTTGCAAAGGGACACGACTTCCCTGATGTTACTTTAGTTGGAATTTTGGACGTTGACTCATCTTTATTCTCTGATGACTTCAGAGCACTTGAAAATACCGCCCAGCTTTTAACTCAGGTAGCAGGACGATCAGGCCGAGGAAATAAGAAAGGCAGAGTTGTAATTCAGACTCACCATACAGACAGTCTTTTAATCAATCAGCTTATAGATCCGAATGTAAACTATCTTGATATTGCACAGAATCTGCTTTTGCAGAGAAAAAATCTAATGCTTCCTCCTTTCACCTATCAGGCTTTTATCCTGTGCAACAGTCCGTTCCGTGAAAAAGCCTTTTCAGCGCTGAAAAAGGTATTCTGTCAAATAAAAAACATCCAAGTGAATTTTCCAAATATTAACGTATCTTCCGTGATGTCTGATAAAATGGAGAAAGTTCAAAACCGCTATCATTTTCATATTCTTGTGACCAGTCTAAAACGCGCTGAACTGTCTGAATTTCTCTCTTTGGTCAGGAGCAGAATATTTGCGGATATGAACAGCGCTGACATAAGACTTGCAATTGAGGTTGATCCAATCTCAATGTATTAGGCGGTAAAAAAGAATTTAATTTCGGTATTTCAGGCTTAAACATGAAACAGTTAGTTGAAAATTTAATTAAAACAGCAGTCACCTCACTTAACAGCGAATCACAGATCTCTGAGAAAGTTCTTTCAAATATACGTGTTGACAGAACAAAAGACAGAGCTCACGGTGACTTTGCAACCAACATTGCCATGATGATAGCAAAACCTCTTGGTTTAAAACCTGTTGATGCCGCCAAGAAAATCATCGACGCACTGCCATCAAACCCAAACATCGGCAAAGTAGAAATCGCAGGCCCTGGTTTTATCAATTTCTTTATCAACAAGGCATCAACAGCTGATGCCCTCATGAAGATTGCTGCTGATCCATATCTTGGTGTTGCAAGAGCATGTGATCCTAAAACCATAGTTGTTGACTATTCAGCACCTAACGTAGCTAAGGAAATGGCTGTACACCATATCCGTTCAACAGTTATCGGTGATGCTGTGGTTAGAGTTCTTGAATTTTTAGGTAACAATGTAATCAGAGCAAACCACATCGGTGACTGGGGTACCCAGTTCGGCATGCTGATTGCCTACCTTGAAAAAAAGGAGAATGAGGCTGGTCAGGGTATGGATCTGAGCGACTTTGAGGCTTTCTATCGTGAGGCTAAAGAATGCTATGACAGCGATGAAGAATTTGCTGTTAAGGCACGTCATTATGTCGTTCTTCTCCAAGGTGGCGATGAGTACTGCCGTAAAATGTGGCAGAAACTTGTAAAGATGACCATGGATCAAAACCAGAATCTCTATGATCGTTTAGATGTTACCCTATCTGACAAGGACATCATGGGTGAAAGCCTTTATAACGACATGCTTCCAGTGGTTGTTCAGGATCTTTTAGACAGACAGATCGCAACTGTTGATGACGGTGCTGTTGTTGTATACCTGCCACAGTTTAAAAACAAGGAAGGTAACCCATTAGGTAACATTATCCGCAAGAAGGATGGCGGTTACTTATACACCACAACTGATATTGCCTGTGCAAAATACCGCGCTCAGACACTGAAAGCAGACAGAATTCTGTACTTCACAGACTCAAGACAGAGTCAGCATCTTGAAACTGTCTGGGCAATCTGCCGCAAAGCCGGTTATGTTGCAGACAGTGTATCTTTAGAACACTGCCCTTTTGGAATGATGCTTGGCAAAGACGGCAAACCATTTAAAACCAGATCTGGCGGTACTGTAAAATTAAGAGACGTTTTAGATGAAGCTGAAAGCAGAGTAACCCAGCTTTTAAATGAGCGTAACTCCAACCTTACTGAAGAGGAAAAAGCCAATGTAATTCACAACGTGGCTATGGGTGCAGTCAAATATGCAGATCTCTCTAAAAACCGCACAACAGACTATGTGTTTGACTGGGATCAGATGCTCTCCTTTGAAGGTAACACCGCACCATATCTGCAGTATGCCTACAGCAGAATTCGTGCTGTATTCAGAAAGGCAGGCTCTCTTGAAATGGGTAAAATCATCATTTCAAATGAAACAGAAGAAGAGCTTGCTCAGAAACTCTTGGCATTCAGCGACGCTGTTAACAGCGTAGGTGCTAAGTCACTGCCAAACCTTCTGTGCAATTATGTATTTGAGCTGTCCAACCTCTTCATGCGTTTCTACGAGGCATGTCCGGTATTGAAAGACGGTGTCAGTGATGAAATCAAAAAGAGCAGACTGGCACTTTGCGATCTGACAGGAAAGATTCTCAAGCAGGGACTTAATCTGTTAGGTATCAACGTAATGGAGCAAATGTAGGGTGGACAAATTCAAACTGCAGTTACTTAATTTCAAGAATAACTTTTTTAGTTTTCTGCTGAAAAAGGATGAGAATTCTAAAATTAAATACAAAAACTTACTCTCTACACTAACTGGTGTAGTTGTCATCATTATTGTCTGCATTGTGGTGGTTTCAAGCTGCCACACTTCTAAAATGCAGCGGCATCCTGACGACAACACCTCAGGAGAAATCAGCTTTGAGGACAACAGGGCTTTAGCTGTTGATCCTGTTGACAGCTATGATCTTGAAAGACAGGAAGCTCTTTTGCATTCTGATGATGCAAATGAATTGAAACTTCCTGATAACACAGCTGCTGAAGACAGTTCTAACTATGCTGATAACAATACTGAGAGTGTAACTGCAAGCAAAAAAGATACAGGCACAAATAAAACAGGCACTGATGAAATTACCCAAGAAAAACAGGAGGTAAGCTCATCTGATTCTAGTAGCTATGATCTGTACTGCAACAGCTACAGGACAATTGATGATGCCTCAGAAAAGAAGGCAAGGATAGCCTTTGAAGCAGGTCTTAGAAGTGATGTTGTAAGAAATAATGGTACCTACAGACTGCATTTAGGTCCATATAAAACCCGTCAGGAGGCTATTGATTCTTTCAATCTTTTAGATGGGGCAAATTTAATCACAGGTGAATGTTCACTTGAGAAAAAGGAATAAACATGACTACTATCGTATCAGTTAGACGAAACGGTGTTGTCGCCGTTGGTGGTGACGGGCAGGTCACCATGGGACAGAGTACCATTCTCAAGGGAAATGCCCGCAAAGTCAGAAAGATTTTTCATGACAAGGTAATTACAGGTTTTGCAGGTTCAACTGCTGATGCCTTTACACTTTTGGATCTTTTTGAAAAGAAACTAGAGGAGCACCATGGTGTTTTAGAAAGAGCCAGTATTGAGCTTGCTAAAATGTGGCGCTCTGACAGAGCATTAAGAAAACTTGAAGCAATTCTTATCGTCGCAGATAAGGATGATTCTTTAATGATCACAGGCACAGGTGATGTTGTAAGAATGGATGATGATATCCTTGCAACAGGTTCAGGTGGCAACTATGCCCTAGCAGCAGCCAGAGCCTTAATGGACAATACCGATCTGAGTGCTGTAGATATTGTCAAAAAATCTCTTGATATTGCATGCAATATCTGTGTCTTTACCAACGAAAACCACATTATTGAAACTATAGAGAAGTAATATGTCTGAACTTACTCCACGCCAGATTGTTTCTGAATTGGATAAATATATTATTGGTCAGAGTGAAGCCAAAAAGTCTGTTGCCATTGCACTTAGAAACCGCTGGCGCAGAATGCAGGTTCCAAGTGAACTAAGAGGCGAAATTGTACCTAAAAACATTCTGATGATTGGACCTACAGGTGTAGGTAAAACAGAAATTGCAAGACGCCTAGCTAAACTCTCTCACGCACCTTTTATCAAAGTTGAAGCCACAAAGTACACTGAAGTAGGTTATGTGGGTAAGGACGTAGAATCCATTGTAAGAGATTTAGCTGAAGTAGCCATGAAAATGGTTAAAGAGGATGCTTTTGAACTTAACCGCTCAAAAGCTGAGGATGCAGCAGAAGAGCGCATTCTTGATATCCTACTTCCAACTCCATCTGCCACAAAAGAAGAAAAGGATGCAAACTCAGCAAGACAGATGTTCAGAAAGAAGTTCCGTGAACATCAGTTAGACGACAAGGAAATTGAAATTGAGGTAGCAGACAGAAGTCCTACCGTCAATGTTATAGGTGGAGCTCCTGGCATGGATGATCTCAATGATCAGCTTCAGTCCATCTTTGAATCAATGTCATCTCATAAAAAATCAGTCAAGAAAATGAGAATTGCCGATGCATTCAAGATCCTGACTGAAGAAGAGGCAGGAAAACTCACCAAGAATGACGATCTCAGAGAAAAGGCTATTGAGCTTGCAGAAAATAACGGTATCGTCTTTATCGATGAAATTGACAAAATCTGCCAGGATGGTGAAAACGAACGTGGCGCCGTATCAAGACAGGGTGTACAGCGTGATCTTCTGCCATTAATTGAAGGTTCAAGCGTAAACACCAAATACGGCATGATTAAAACCGATCATATTCTGTTCATTGCCTCAGGCGCCTTCCAGATGTCTAAACCATCTGATCTGATACCTGAGCTTCAGGGCCGTCTGCCAATTCGAGTAGAATTAAAAGCCTTAACTGCTGATGATTTTGAAAGAATTCTAAAAGAGCCTCACAACAGCCTGACAAGGCAGTATGCAATGTTACTTGAAACTGAAGGCGTAGGTCTTAAATTTGAAGAATCAGCAATCCGCAAAATTGCTGAAGATGCTTATAAGGTTAATGAAAAAACAGAAAATATCGGCGCAAGACGACTTCATACCCTGATGGAAAAGATTGTTGAAGATCTCTCTTTCACAGCAGATGAACTCAAAGGTAGCACAGTTACCATTGATGAAAAATACGTCAACGAGCATTTAGGTGATCTTGTAGAGAACGAAGATTTAAGCAGGTACATCCTATAAATCATGACGCGCCATGAAGAAATACTTTTAGATGAGCTCGAAAAAATCGCCTCAACAGTTGAACAGCTTACCAAAAGGCTATCAGCTGCTGAGGATTTGCTGATAGCTAAAGATAAAGAAACTAATAGAATCAGAGAAGATATGAGCCGGCTAAAAGAAGAAAATCAGCATCTAAAGGAAGTAATTCAAACCATGAAAGATCGTTTAGATGCTGTTTTAGGAAACCTTCCTGAGGTTCCCTTATCTTAATTTTTCAGTCTTATCCTGATTGATTAGGTGAATGATTGCAAACATGAAAGCACCGGCAACTGTAGCTGTCACAATTGAGAGCAGATAGTGAACGGTGTTCTCTGAGAGTAATAACACAAAGATACCACCATGAGGAGCACACATCGATGCTCCACAGTACATTGAAAGAGCACCTGCTAAAGCAGAACTTATAATACAGGCGGTTCTCATCTTTACCATATCCACACTAAGATATGGGATCACTCCTTCTGTAATAAACATCAGACCTTTAGCCCAGGCTAAAAAGGTACATTCTCTCTCTTTTTTGGTAAATACCTGAGGAACCATAGTTGAAGCAAGAGCTGCAGCTAAAGGAGGAACCATACCACCTGCCATGATAGCAGCCATGATCCTGCAACCTGGTCCGTTTTCAGGCAGACAGTCAGCAAGAAGAAGAACACCTGCCGCATAAGCAATCTTGTTTAAAGGTCCGCCCATGTCAGCTGCAAGCATACCTGCTAAAATCGCACCAATAATAAAGAGTGTCACGCTGCCGGCCTCTGATATAAAGGTATTAATCTGAATATCAATAAAGGCAGCAGGAATATTTGTAATGAAAAGAGCTACAACAGAGGTGGACAGAGCACCAAACAGTGGGTAGAGCAGAAGACCTACCATGGCATCATGACCTTTTAAGAATCTTGCTGCAAACTGCGTTATAAGAAGCGACAGACCTCCTCCTACAAAGCCGTTTACTACAGCCCCAATCACGCCCGATCCGCCAAGATCAGCCATAACACCACCGGTAAAACCGGCAACTAGAGCAGTTCTGCCTCGAATTGAGAAGGCAATAAAGGCACTTAATATAGGGAAAAGTAATGTACCTATACTGTAACCTATGCGATCTAAAAAGAATCCTAATGATGTACCCTGAATAAACTCAAGTCGAGCCAGAGCCGACAGAATTCCTGCACAGGCTGCGATAGGCATGATATAGGTCATACCGCTCATAAGGTGGCGGTAAAGACTCATTAAAAATGAGTTTGAATTGTTGATAACACCTGTCTGATAAAGGGTGCATTTTGGATCAAGAGCCTTTGAAATCAGTTCTTCAGGGCGTCTTATACCGTCTACTACGCCAACACGTACCAGTGGTTTGCCAATAAAGCGATCCATCTCCACAATACGGTCAGCTGCAACAATTACAGCTTTTGCTCTTGCAATATCTTCTGGCAGCAGACGGTTACGGTTGCCAGCGGCACCATCAGTTTCAACCTTTATTGAAATACCAAGCTCATGAGCCTTGTTCTCTAGGGCCTCGGCTGCCATATAGGTGTGAGAAAGACCAGCAGGACAGGCAGTTACCGCCACAAGATCATATGTCTCGTCTTTTCTTGAGTTTTCCTCTTCCGAAGTCTTTTGCTCAGCAGCTGATGAAATCTTATCGTGCTCTTTTTTTATTTCAGATTTTTCAGCCTGGTTAATGGTTTCCAAAAACTCATCAACACTTTTGCAGTTTGTAAGCTTATTTCGGAATTCTTCTGATACTAAAAGAGTAGACAATCTTGCCAGCACATCAAGGTGGGCATCAGACGCCTGATGAGGAGAGGCAATAAGGAAAAACAGAGTTGCAGGTTTGCCATCTAAGCTGTCAAAATCAACGCCTTTTGGAATTACCATGGCAGCAAGACCAGGTTTCTTTACACCGGCACTTTTGGCATGGGGAATAGCGACTCCCTCTCCAAGACCTGTTGATACTTTCTGCTCTCTGTCGAATACAGCGTTTCGAAAACGCTCAGTATCAGAAAGACAGTCAGTATTTGCCATCAGATCCACAAGAATATTGATGGCCTGCTCTTTGGTGGAAGCTTTGACATTAAGGCCTATGGCCCGGGGATCTAAAAGATCACATATATGCATATTACTTCCTAATTTCCTCTCAAACTTGCTTGATTTCTATAGCAGGACAGAAATTACTGTCATCCTGACTGCCAGATAGGGTCTGATCCATATCAAGTGAAGGCATGTCTATAGAAGGTCTGCCAACAACTCTTGCAGGAACACCAACCACAGTGGTGTGCGCAGGTACATCCCTAAGAACTACAGATCCGGCACCTACCACGGCACCATCACCTATTTTTATATTGCCAAGAACCTTGGCTCCTGCACCTATCATGACACCGCGACCTACCTTTGGATGTCTGTCGCCACTTACCTTTCCGGTACCACCTAATGTAACATCATGAAGGATTGATACGGTATCGGCTATTACAGCAGTCTCACCAATTACAATATTGGTTGCATGGTCGAACATCAACCCCTTACCGATTCTTGCTGCAGGGTGAATATCAACTGCAAAAACATCAGAAATTCTACTTTGCAGATAACTTGCAAGATCACAGCGCTGATGTTCCCACAGCCAGTGAGAAATTCTAAAGGCCTCAATAACTCTTGGCCCCTTTAAAAACAGCATGATCCTAACTAAAGATTTTGATGCAGGATCTCGATTGGCTACCGCCATTACATCGGCAACTGCGCAGGATAAAAGCTCAGGTTCATCGCTGTATGCCTGCATGCATACCTGAAAAAGCTGCTGTCTATCAACTTCACGTGAGGCAAGATTAGAACTTATGATCCTAGCAAGTGACTGGTCTAAACCATGGCACTGCAGGATCTGACGGTTCATAATATCCTCTAGAACCGGCTCTTGCTTTACTATCTCTTCAGCATGAGCGGTTAGTTCCTTCCAAAACGCTGTTACACATAAATCGGAGGTATTTGACATCAGACAACCTTAATACAGGAAAACAATTTTTCCAATTATACCTTAGTTTGATCTTTACTTGCACTCACAGAACAATTCCGAAAGTGCGTTGATACAGTAGTTTTTCCTGTGTCATCCACTCTTGCCGTATCAGAAAACTCCACCTCATCATACGTCTTCTGCTCATCAGGCTCCATATGCAAAGTGATCTCTGCGTCAGGAAAATCTATTCTTATCTTCCGCTCAACCTCATTGACAATTTCATGAGCACTGATAAGAGTCATACAGCCATCCATTACCAGATGCCCCTGAATGTATACCATTGGACCTGCTCGATGGGTTTTGAGATCATGAATTGATTCAACACCCTTTACCGACTGAATGGCACCTATTATTTTAGACAGGGAGGCAACTCCTAAAGATTTATCAAGCAGAGTCTGTACTGCTCTAAAACCTATATGCCAGGCTCCTTTAAAAATTAAAAAACCAAATAACGCGGCAAAAAGACCATCAGCCCAGATATATCCATAATAGGTCAAAACAAGAGCAAGCATTACGCCAATATTCAAAGATATGTCAGATACGTAATGCAGTCTGTCAGCAGCAATTGCCTCACTTTGAGTTCTTTTGTAGACAAATGTCTGAAAAAGTACAAGCAGTGTAGTGATAATAATGGATACTACGGACACTAAAATTGCTAGATCAAGACAGAGAACATTCTGAGGTCTTACACATCTTTCAATGCCATGCCCTATAAGCAATACCGCAGAACCACCAATGAAAGCTGCCTGAGCAAGTGATGCCAAAGCCTGAGACTTGTGATGACCGAAGCGATGTTCCTTATCAGGAGGTGCTAAAGAAAACTTTAAAGCCAGAAGATTTACAAGAGATGCAAGAAGATCGAACATGGAATCTGTTAAAGAAGCAAAGATAACTGTTGATGAGCTTATCATCCAAACAATCAGCTTTATTACAATAAACAGCACTGCAGTTGCAACCGAAGCAAAACCGGCCATCATCACCAGTTTTCTATACTGCTGCAGACGCTCTGATTCCATATACCTCTCCTGAGAAAAAACACCATTTACAACGCTAATATCTCTTAGCCTTTTTTGAATTCTATCACTTAGGCGAGATTAAAATAAGTAAGGCATTTTCAGCACATTAATTTTCTTGCTGATTTGCATGAAAAAATGTGAGCTGTAGCGCTTAATAACTCACCTTTTGGAAGCAAAAGTATGATCGTTAACAAAACTTAGTGATTTATTTGAAAAAAATATATTTTTTTCTATAAAAAGATCGCAAGTTTAGCCTACACTTTAATATGGGTATGTAACTGTAAAATAAACGTATTATTGTGAAGGGAGAGGGTGGATTACTACCACCTGAGATGGAAATGAATATTTCACTCTTTAGCAGGTTTTTAAGAATACTGTTCTACTGGCCATTTCGTATTACAACAAATAACGAAACTATCCCGTTTGAACCGTTAAAACAGCTTGATATAGACAAAACAAAAATCATTGTTTATGTGACTGTATCCTCATCAGTTGGTAATCTGATGAGTATAGAAAGGGCCTGTGCCAAGCTGAATATGCCATCGCCTTTCAGCTCTATCCACCTTTTTGGTCTGAAAATTCCAAGAACCTGCTTTCTGAGATCTCCTGGCTTTTTTTCAAAAAAAGGCACCAAGAACTATGATCTTGAAGAGACATTCAGACAGTGGTACGAGTTTTATCAGCGTACTGGTAAAGAGGTACAGGTAGTACCTATTACCGTATTGTGGTCAAGAAACCCTGGCTATGAAAGCATGGGACTTGCCGGCATGAAATCAGCCACACCATCTGTTAAAAAGTTTTTTAATCTGATATTTGCTGGACGCGACAACTGCACCATTTTCTGCGGCTCATTCAATATTTCGCAGTCTAAAGACCGCTTTGACCGTTCACTTTTCTCCCATGATTTAAACCGTACCTTCAGACTGATCTTTATCAACAAGGCCCGTACAGTTGTAGGCAGACCTCTGCCAAACCGTAGCGCTGTAATTGAAGAGATCCTCCAAAAGCCTGCAATCATAGAAGCTGTTGAAATTGCCTGCAAGGAAAACGGCAAATCACAAGAAGAAAATCTGCAGAAAGCCCGTGACATCCTCAATATCATGGTTGCTGATACCAGATATCCTCTTTTGAAGTTCCTCAATACCATTATTTCCTCAATCTGGCACAGAATTTATCAGGGACAGACCATTATCGGTGTTGACAAGGTAAGACAACTTGTACAGACAGGACATGAAATCATTTATATTCCATGTCACCGCTCTCACATGGATTACATTCTGTTAACATTCGTGCTTTTCCATGAGGGTCTGCCTCTTCCTCAGATTGCATCAGGGGACAACCTCAATTTCTTCCCTGTAGGTCCGCTTATCAGAAGATGTGGCTCATACTTCATCAGAAGAAAGATGAAGGGCGATGAATTCTATATAACCATCTTCAGAGAATATCTGAACCTTTTATTTGAGAACGGTTATGCTACCGAGTTCTTTATCGAAGGTGGCCGTTCCCGTACTGGTCGTACCCTTCCACCAAGAACTGGAATGGTGGCCATGACTATTCAGTCACAGCTTCGCGGTAACAACCGTCCTGTAGCTTTCGTTCCAACATATTTAGGTTATGAGCATGTAACCGAAGTTGGTAGCTACATGCGTGAACTTAATGGTGAGGCCAAGAAGAAAGAAAGTGCCATGGCACTTTTGGGTATCTTCAAGCGCTTTAGAAACTACGGCCGTGGTTATGTAACCTTTGGTGAACCTGTTGTAGTTCCAAAGTTTTTAAACAAATATGTTCCTGACTGGAAGAAAGATATTGATCCAAAAGGAATTGCAAAGCCTCAGTGGCTTAATGACACCGTAAACATGATGGCACACAAGATCATTATCAATCTCAATGATTCAGCTACCATCAATGGTATCAACCTCTGCGCGCTTGCAATCATGAACGTTGCAGATCATGCCATGAGTACAAGACAGTTGCAGAAATGTATCGACATGTACATTAAACTTTTAAATGTCGATCCAAAACGCAGAGCAGGTATTCCTACAGCATCAACCTTGACTCTTATCAAGCAGGCTACCGATCTAAACAAGTTCCATGTCTATGATGTTGGTGATGACATGAAGTTTGTAAGACCAAGCCATGGTCAAACTCTGCAGCTTACCTATTTTGAGAATAATATTGTGCACCTGTTTGCACTCCCAGCTTTACTTGCCAATATTATTATCCGTAACGGTCATATTCTCTGGGAGGATGTTCGCGCTCACACAAGATCACTGTTCTATTTCCTGCGTCATGAGCTTTTCTGTCCTGTAGAAGAAGAGGATTTAGACAATCTTATTGATAAGTATCTTGAAACTTTCTTAAGTGAAGGTTACATCACAAGAGATGCAAACATGCTGTTTGTATCTGGTGACGGCTATGAGGAATTCTATATTCTCTCTCGCTGTATTTATCATAACCTTGTTCGTTATCTTGTGGCTGTTACCGCTTTAAGAAATACAAGAGACTGCACCACAGATGTTCAGACATTTGTTCAGAAGTGTCTTACCTATTCAAAGAGACTGCCTGTTGAGGTAACAAATAACTCACCAGAATTTGCAGATCCTATCCTCTTTAAGATCATGTGTGATACATTTATCAGACATAAGTATTTCTATGTTGGAGAAAACGGAACAATAACCGTTAATTCAGAAAAGGTTGAAAAACTCAATCGTGCGGCATCACCTCTCTTAGGAGCAAGAGATGTTAGAATCTTAAACGGACGAGCTTTGACCAGACGCCTTGACGGTACAGCACTTGAAGGCAAGGTTAACAAGTAAGGAATTATTATGATTAAGAAGTTATTAACATCATTTTGTGTATTACTGTTCTTGGTAGCATGCAATACTGCACTGGCAGGTCATGGCAGTCCAAAGGAGGAGGAGCCGGTAAATCTGGAGCCTGAAATCGGCTACTACACCATTACCCCAGATCTGACAACCAATGTTGCTACCATGAATCCTCATGATCGTCTTCATTACGTAAGAATAAAAATGAGTCTGATGCTTGAGGATAGCAGAGACTCAGCAATTATTGCTGACGTTGAGCCTGTGATAAAAGATGCTGTCGTAACTATTTTAGGTTCAAAGGAATTTGGTCAGGTTGCAACCAATGAGGCCAGAGAGAAAATCAGAATTGAATGCCGTGATACTATCATTTCGATTTTAAAAGAGAAATTCGGCAAACCTTTAATTATGGATGTGCTGTTTTTAAGTTATATGTACCAGTGATAAGAGTTATCCTGGCAACATTGTGTTTAAAAAGGGAGCTAAAGCTCCTTTTTTTTATCTACCATGAGGCAGAAGCTTCACTCTCCCGTAAGAAAAGAATTTATCTGCTGTCTAGTTCTGTTTATGAAATAGCTATCACATAATTCCATATTCTGGATTTAATATACTGTACATTAAAATGCAAGTGTTTCTTGTCTTATACGAAAACAGCTAGAACTATACAAATTTCAGTACTGCATCAAGGGGGGCACTGTGAACAAAGTAATAAATTCAAATATAGCAATTGATATGGGCGGAAAATACACTGGCGTAGTTTCCTACACTTCAGAATCACCCCCGCAGGCTGAAGACATCAATGCCCTAATTATTACAATGCCTGAACAGGGAAGCGGTATTAAATACACGGTAAAAGATAGAACTGCAACAAGACACAGAATAAGATCTCTTGATCGCTATAAAAAAGCAAGAAAACTGATTTACCAGATACTAGCAGCAAAACTCAGCAGGACACTTACTGCTCCAGAAAAAGAGGCCATCTCTTCCATAATGAAACGAAGAGGTTACACAAGGCTTGAAAGTGAAGCTGACTTAAGCTCATTAAGCGAGTGTCCAACAGAATTCTTTTCAGAAACAATGCAAAGCATCAATAATGATTCCCCATTGTATGATCAGTTTTCTAATCTTACATCCACAATAGAAAGAGCTGTCACCTTTTTAGGGGAGATAAAAAGCGTTAACTGGGATGAAACACTAAATGCGGTAAACGACAAACAGGAAAAAAATATTTACAAAAATGCCGTCAATGATATGAAAAAAGCCTGCAGCCTTTTAATTTCAGAGGAACAGTACGGTCACAAACACAGAAAGCAGTACCTAGAAGCAATAAAAGCAGATATAGAAAAAGACAGCAGACTGAAGGACATAATAAAAGCACTTGGAAGTTCAGAACAACTGTTCAGATGCGTCGGAAATATATCAAATTTACAGTTAAGGGCCTTAAGATGGTACTTTAACGACATTTCACTTAAAGATGACATATCTTTCAAACCTGACAGGTTCAAAAATATCTGGATCAGAGCTTATCAGTTCTTTCATTACCCAGAAAAGAGCGCAATTCAAACATTACTTTCAACTCTAAAGTCATCAGAAGATATTATCAGTACTCTGTGCTCGCTGGATCCTCAAACAACAATTCCACCTTATGAAGATCAAAATAACAGGCATCCTCCTATTGATCAGACTTTGCTATTAAGTCCTGCTGCGCTAGATAAAAATTATCCAGGCAAATGGGAAAGATGGACTAAGTTGCTTTCAGAGCATAAAAAAGAAGTAACAGACGGACTAGACGAAATTATCAGCATTACAGATAGAAACAGCAGAAGAGTAAATAAAAACTCTGCCTCATACCACACTGATAAAATCAGAAATTCATATATTTTACAAAGAATACTTGATTTAAGTAAGTCAGATGAGCCTATATGTAATATCAGATCTTGGTCAAGAAATCCTGAAAACCCACATAATTCCGATGTAAACCAGTTAATAGAAAAAACTTTATCGCAAGATGCTGATCAATTTTTAAAGCTGGCGATAAGCTACTACAGAGAGTGCGATTATGCTAAGCGCGGGCTTTGGTCAATAGTTGAATCTCCCCTTCTGGAGGTATCTGGAATTCATCCTCCAATGAAGAAGAAAAATGGTGTAATGGAAGATATGATCAAAGCTGTACTTTGTCTTGGCAAAGAAACATCGTTTGATCTTGATAATTTCAAGCACAATATTTGGAACGCAAAAATAAAAGGAACTAGCACTGTCCGCTCACTTTGCAAGAAAATTGAAGACACCAGAAAGGTATATGGTAATTCATTCAAGTTTGAATTTGAAAATGCAAAGAAAGCCGAATACAACCACAAGGAATTAACTAAGGAACAGAAACAGCTAATCGATATAGCAGAAAAAGTTCAACTTGTAGCTGGATACATTAACTCTGAATTCGGAGGAAATGCTCTTTATGCACCAAAATACGCAAACCCATTCTCTCTTGCACAGCTGTATACGATCCTTGAAACAGATCCTATGGGATTTTCTAGTAACTGTCCTGCGGTGATAAAAGAAAACTCTTGGCGTATGAACAGTTATAATTCCAACATCTCAATTTGTTCAAGACTTGTTGCAGAATCTGTTCGTCCTTTCGATGGTTCCCTAGGAAAAATACTGGAAAGACAGGCTTACGAGATTGCAAAGCGCAAAGCCAATGAACTCCTATCATTACCTCAACTTACTAACACAAAAGTAAAAATCGGTATTGTCATAGAATCAAATCAGTTTGAATTCTCTGCATCCATTGCAAAAATCAAAAAAGCTGCAAAGTATAAAAAAATACAGGAAGCATCAAATAGAGGCATGAAAAAGCAGGAAGAGATGTGGAAATCAAAGAAGGAAAGGATCAAATCCTTATCAAATAATATTTGCGCCTACACAGGTGTTTCTCTTGGATCAACACAGTGCGAAATAGACCACATAATTCCAAGAAGCTTTACAAAAGCATCAATGGGAACAATCTTCAATTCTGAAGCCAATCTAATATATGTATCCCTAGATGGAAATAAGACAAGGAACGATAAAAAATATACACTCGAGAATCTAAATAAAAAATACCTGACAGCAGTGTTTGGAACTTCTGATGTTGGAAAGATCAGAAATATTATAAACACTACCATTGAGAACATCACAAAAATTAATCCTCAATTTATATTTGATCTGATGAATGATGAGGAAATTCAATGTGTGCGCCACGCACTTTTCTCTCCAAATACTTCTGCGTATGAAACAGTAACAAAAGTACTTGCTAAACAGTACATCTCCAGAGTTAATGGCACACAGGCTTGGTTTATTAGGGAACTTATTAGAAAAATTAAACTTCTATTAGATAACTGGTGTAAAAATAACAATAACACCCTTGAGTTTGAAGCTTGGAAAATTAACAGTAATGATATCCATTTAAAAAGAGATGAATTGGGAGCCATCAATATCAAATTACAAAAAAGGGATACTCAACCTGTAACTTCTCATGCTTTAGATGCTTTATGTATATTTGCAGTTGCATGTGATGATAAAAGAAAAAGCGAATTTTTAGGAACCAATGGATGCCTAGATAATATTTCAGTTCCTGACAATCTGATAAAAATTGTGCCTAATAACTATGAAATCTGTGACATATCAAGAATACCATTTTCAGAAAAGAAAAAACCTGAATCCAGAAAACTGTATAAGGAAACAATATATGCTGAGCATTTCCTGCCTATTATGGTGTTAAATGATAAGGTAAAAATTGGATTTGACTGGAAAGACAACAATATTGAAGTTGTAAAAGGAGGTTCAAGTCTTTTAGAAATGATTGAACCATACTTTACAGAAAAAGTGCAAAAAACGGATAAATTCCACACCTACAACATTGATAAGAAAAAAGCTTATGAGTTATTACATCAGGTTATGTATAGCACATCAGATCAAAAATTAAGAAATCTAGCTTCTTGCATCAATGCCCTACGCTATACAACTCAAAAGGCTGAAATTTCCAGCAAAATCTATGATCAAAAGAAAAAGAAGTTTAAACAACTAAATGAAATATCAAAAGTTTTTGAAATTTCAGTTGAAAAATCATCATTTCTAAAAGGTCTTCGCATTGGCTTAAATGGAAATAAACTTACTCTTCCAGCAATAAAGGAGTGGGAGCAGATAATTGCTAAGTTTGAAAAATTCAAAAATCAGAAAGTTGATAATGGAGAGAATATTATCCGAAATGAACTTAACTCTTTAAGATTCAAATCAAATAAACTAAAGCACAGAGCAGTAAAACAAGCTCTTAGTTTACCAATAATCGATAATCCATCCGGCGGCATCCGAATTAAAAGAAAGGATTCTGAAAATAAAGATATCTATCAATTGGTAGCCGCAAATACTCCTGAAACTGTAACTAGCAAGGGCTTTCCAATTAATAACAGGAAAATAGATTGGAACGGCTCAGTGCCCCTTCCTGTGTACTATCAAAAGAATCTTACACCAGCTGATAGTAAGATATGCGTTCTAGGAGACAAAGCAGATGACTATGTGCCAATGAATGAAAAGAGAACTGTTTATTATTCTCAAGATTTAATTATTCAAATGTCTCTAGGAACTAAAGACAGGAGATACGTTTATGTAGAACAGAACTTTGAATTATTCAGAAAATGTTTGGACAGATCTGATATTTCATCTTATTTTGATCTCCCACAGATAGTAAAACTGAATGAATCTGAGAATCAAAAATTTAGAGAACGTCTCCAAGAGTTAATTTGTGACCCCAAAATTGATGTGGGCATTCCAAGAAATGGAGTGATAAAAATAGCTGTTATAGGAAAAACAGTTAAATATTATTATTCTGAAGATTCAAAAAGATCAACAATAAACTCAGCTTTTGAAAATGCTTGAGTATTAGAAATATGCGATACCTGACAGTTTCAGAATATGGCAGTTTTTTAGGGCTAAACAGTAATTGCCTTGTAGTAAAACATAACGGTGAAATAGTAAAAGAAATTGCTCTATCTCACCTTAGAGTTATAGCAATTTTAAAATCTGGTGTTAGCTTATCGTCAGATCTGGTTCAGGCCTGTGCGGAAAGAAGTATCAAGATCTTTTTTCTCGATTGGAGGCAAAGAATATATTCAGCAGTAATTGGGCAAAATCACCATGCCACAGTAGCACTTCGCAAAGGGCAGTTTAATGCAATAGATAATGCTCAAAAATGTTGCCATATAGCAAGAGAAATAACCTATACAAAAGTTAAAAATCAAAGAGCAGTTCTACTTTACTTTGGTAAATATCTCTCGCAAGATGCTGAACTTAATAAAATTATCAAAGAGTCAGCAGATAAAATGCAGAGTATATCTGTGGTTATCAAAAATATATCAGAAGACATGCTCAACTGGAAAGGTAGCCTTCTTGGATACGAGGGGGCTGCTGCAAAAGTATATTGGAATTCATTATCAAAACTAAAACTGCTTTCAGAAGACTTCGAAAATAGGGAGGGCAGAAGCGCAAGTAGCGTAACAAATAAAGCACTAAATTATGGTTATGCCATCTTATTAAGTCAGATTTGGAATGCATTAGACAATGCCGGATTAGAGGTTTTCGCAGGATTCTATCATGAAGATCGACCAGGAAAACCTTCACTGGTTCTTGACGTAATAGAAGAGTATCGAGCCTGGGTTGTTGACAGGGCAATCATCAAACTAAGAGATAAACTATCTCTATCAAAGGATCTTGACTTTAATCTAAAGAAAACTATTAGCGACAGTATTCGTCAGATCCTGCAGAGTAAGTATTCATTTAACAAGAACAAACTAAAACTTGAAAACATTATCCAAAGACAAGTTTACAAACTGTCTGGTTTTATTTCTGATAGTACAAAGAAATATAAAGGCTACAGATTTAAGTGGTAATTAAAATGAGTATCTACACCAAATACCTTGTTTGTTATGACATAGAAAATGACAAAACAAGAAAAAAAGTACATACCTTCCTAAAGGATATAGGGCTCATCCCTTTACAGTACTCCGTGTTTTACGGAGCGCTTAATAGAGCAGAAGTTACAGCTATGAGGTTAAAACTAAAAGAATTAATCAAAATTAAATCAGATAAATGCTTATGGGTTCAATGCACTCTAGAAGATCAGAAGATTTCTGACTGCATTGGATATCTTGATTTCTCATTTACTGAACCAGATGGCTATGAAACAATTTAGCATTCCTGTTTCTATGCTTAGACAGTATTGCTTCTGTCCAAGAATTCCTTACTATTATTTAATAAGACAGATTAGGACACATGAACAACCTTGGCTTACTCTTGGTACTGATGAACATAAGAGACAAGAGCAGTTAATTAAAAGAAGAAATTTATCTAAATTTGGAATAAGTTCAGATCAAAAATGGATAATTAAGAATAACGTCGAGCTTTACAGCGAAAAATACGGATTGCACGGAATTTGCGATGCAGTAGTCGAAACAGAAAAAGGAATTTTTCTTCTTGAATTCAAAAACTCAAACTCAATATCAATGAATTTTGGAGCACAAATCCAATTGGTTGCATATTCCATGATTTACGAAGAAATGATGAACAATAAAGTAAATTTTGGATTTATACTCTACGGATCAAAAGCTAAAACTTTTGAGTTAAAAATAACCAACGAAATGAAAGAAAAAGTTATTCAAACAAGAGACGAGATACTTGATATCGCAGATAAAGGGAATCTTCCAAATTCACCCGCATCTGAAAAAAAGTGTTCTCAATGTGAATACTTCAACTATTGTGCGGATAGATTCTAAGTATCGCTCCGGATGCGTATGCAGTTGCCGGAGTTAATCTTGACTTTGGGTGATTTCAGCTCGCCACAAGGACGACTTCACTCAATTCTTTAACATATATGATCCATTGTACAAGCTTTTTTTCGCAAAAATCACAACTTTCTTCACAGAAACAATATTTGAGAAAAATCAGGCTATTGATAAATATATAACCCAATGATTTTTCGAATAAACTTTCTAGAGGTTTCAATTATATGTTAAAGAACCGAGGTACTGAAACCAAAGCGTTCGTTGAGTGCTACGTAGCAACAAGTAATGTTTCAATTATATGTTAAAGAACCGAGGTACTGAAACTGCAAGTCCATGAGTGCAGGATAGACAATTTCTTGGTTTCAATTATATGTTAAAGAACCGAGGTACTGAAACAGCACGACGTATAACATTCCACTTGCAGGGACTGTTGTTTCAATTATATGTTAAAGAACCGAGGTACTGAAACTATCCCATAACCTCCAAGCACAGAAGAGCATATTTTAGTTTCAATTATATGTTAAAGAACCGAGGTACTGAAACTGACCTTATGTTTGACAAAGATATCACTGTATTGTGTTTCAATTATATGTTAAAGAACCGAGGTACTGAAACCTAAATTCAGCTAAGTCATACTTAATACCCTCAAGGTTTCAATTATATGTTAAAGAACCGAGGTACTGAAACTGAACTATCAGCATTAACTCCATTCACTGAACATACGTTTCAATTATATGTTAAAGAACCGAGGTACTGAAACACTATTTCAATGCTCGGTGAATGTCTTGCAGTTTCAGTTTCAATTATATGTTAAAGAACCGAGGTACTGAAACTACGGTTATTTCTCAATGTCTTCAAAAATATCTGTCGTTTCAATTATATGTTAAAGAACCGAGGTACTGAAACTTTATGGAGGTGAAGATGATGCTGCAGAGCAAGACAAGTTTCAATTATATGTTAAAGAACCGAGGTACTGAAACTTTATGGAGGTGAAGATGATGCTGCAGAGCAAGACAAGTTTCAATTATATGTTAAAGAACCGAGGTACTGAAACGCATGGTAATGAACACCTTGATTATTTCCCATGTAATGTTTCAATTATATGTTAAAGAACCGAGGTACTGAAACAAGGTAGCAAGCAACTTTTGGAAGGCTGTACCCCTAGTTTCAATTATATGTTAAAGAACCGAGGTACTGAAACCTCCACAAGAAATCAGCGAACTTCTGAATTACTTGGGGTTTCAATTATATGTTAAAGAACCGAGGTACTGAAACTAGTAACTTCAATTTAAACAGTTTATAGATTGCATAGTCTTTCCTAACTGATAAAAAGACCGCCAAATTAAAACTCAAAAAAAACAATCACAGATCGTGACCTATTGCTTTCCGTTTTGTAAAAAGAGCCAAAAGGATTGTCTTCTTGAACTGTTACAGACCGGATACAGCCATCCCTGGAATTAGCACAGAACCAGCCTGTAGCTTAAGTCTTGAATCTGCATCATCTGCAATTGCAGACATGTTCATAAACATATCCTTAAGATTACCTGCAACTGTAATACCATCTACAGCATGAACAAACTTGCCATCCTTAAAGTAGAAGCCTTCTGCTCCTCTTGAGTAGTTACCGCTGGTTAAATCTACTCCCTGCCCCATCAGATCAGTTACCACAATGCCCTCTCCAGCCTTTAACAGGAGTTCTTCAAATGAACAGGTATGATCTTTACCAAAACCCACATACCAGTTGTGAATGCCTCCTGCATGCCCATTAGAGCGCAAGTTAAGTTTACGGGATGAGTATGATCCCAATAAGTATTCTTTAAGAATGCCATCTTTAACTATGTCAGATGCCTGAACCCTGACTCCTTCACTGTCACAGAGTTTTGAGCCTAATCCTTTATAAACAAAAGGATCTTCATGGATAGTTACAAACTCAGGAAAGATCTGTGTACCAAGGCAACCATGTAAAAATGTGCTGTGTCGGTACTGGGCACCACCAGCGATGGCACTTGAAAAGATCTGAAATAATGATGCTGCTGCTCGTCTGTAAAAAATTACGTTGTATTTTCCGGTTGGAACCTTTTTTGGATTAAGTTTGCCAAGAGTTTTATCTAAAGCTTCCTTTGCTATTATCTGAGTGTTCAAAAGATCATGTTTATCTAGGGCAACACTGTATCCAGAACCACGATGCATCTTGCCGTTTGATTCACCAAGCAAAGTTACTGATGCAGAAATAAAACTTGCGCTTGTTGCCTTACAAAAGCCATTTGAATTAGCATAGGCAGATGAATACATGGTGTTATCAAAGCTGCTGCCATCAGTATTTTTTATGCCAGAACCTATGTGCTTTGCGGCCTCTTTTTCAAGCTCAACAGCAAAGTTTACAGCCTCATCTGCATCTATGTTGTTATCAAATACCTGTTTTAAATCTCTAAACTCAGTGCAGATAAGATCCTTATCTGCAATACCACCACAGTCATCAGGATTAGAATAGGAAGCTATACTCAAAGATGATTTTACACATTCATGAAGTGCATCTTCTGATAAATCGGTTGTTGAAGCTGAACCACTTTTTTTGTCCTTATAGACGGTTATGGTCATACCGTTATCACGATTGAACTCAATGTTCTCAACATCGCAGTTTCGGCTACTGACAGAAAGTCCCTTTACACCTGAGATATCAACATCACATTCATCGGCACCACATTTAATGGCATCTTTCACAACTGATGAGGCAATCTCCTCAAGGCGAGTTTCATTATTTTTTACTTCCTGTTCAAATGTGGTCATAAAACACCCGTATAGTTAGCTTGTTTTAAAGGTATATAATATCCGAAAACAGAAATTAAGTATTGCAGATATGAAATTAAAAGCTATTTTATCCAATTTACGACCTTATACCCTGATGATTTCAATTGGTTGCGGTTTTTTCGCTTTTCTTGCTTTTCATAACCTGACAGTTTTAAAACCTCTAAGACCATGTGGTTACTTTTTTTTAGATAAGCTACATTGGATAGTATTTTTTATTCTTTTTTTAGCCTTCAGCAAAATCAAATTCAATGAGATGAAACCTCACTACTGGCAACTTTACATGACAGTCATCATGGTCAGTCTCAGTCTTCTTTTTGCTTTAGCCTCGACAAAAACAGATGATCCGTTACTCAAAACCTGCCTTATTGGCGTCT
Organism: Succinivibrio sp.; assembly: GCA_051885305.1. Lineage (GTDB taxonomy): Bacteria > Pseudomonadota > Gammaproteobacteria > Enterobacterales > Succinivibrionaceae > Succinivibrio. Next base: position 33,510 of record JBJEWY010000118.1, read on the forward strand.
TTATCTGTGTAATAACACCTACAGCGGCATCAGCATCAGTAATTACAGGTAAACTTGGAGGAAATGAATCAGCAATTACAACCTATATCATTATTTCCAATCTGGTATCAGCTGTTGCAATTCCCCTGATCCTGCCTCTTGCAGACGGACATGTCACAACCGACTTTTGGTTATCCTTCTTAACCATACTAAAAAAGATCTTTCCTGTAATTGTAATACCCCTTGTACTTGCTATTGCTGTAAAAGTCCTGTTTAAAAAACTTCATAAGCTTATAGTTGAACATACAAAGGATCTGGGATTTTACTTATGGGCTTTTGTGCTGTTTTTCCTTTCTGCAAAAACCTTTGCCAACATTCATGCCTCTAAAGCTACATCAGCAGGTCTTATGATCATGGCAATAACAGGACTCATATGTGCTGTATCTCTTTTTGCATCAGGCAAAATTGCAGGTCATTTTGAAAAACAGAAAATCAGTGCAGGACAGGGTATAGGTCAGAAGAATACCCTTCTGGCAATCTGGGTTACCTTATGTTACTTAAGACCTGAGGATGCCATTATTCCCGGAACATATGTTCTCTGGCAAAACAGCATAAACGCTTTTCAGATGTGGCTCCGGGAAAAACACCTTAAGGAATGTCAGCAAAGCTGTAAGACTCCTTATCAAGAATAGAGTTAAAACTCCATCGGATCATCAACAGAGAAGTCGCTGTCGCCTACAGGCATATAACCGACAAGAACTTTACCTTCGTTTTTGAATGCAGCTACCCAGCTTTCATTCCAGGCTTTTCTTGAGATGAACTTTGGAGTCATACCCTCTAAAGAATTGTCAGCAGCATAAGCTAAAGCAAGTCTCTCATGAGACCATACTGGAAGAACACTGTATAAATTGTGCTCATCATCCTCTTCTGTATCCTCTAAGATCAGCGGACCATCGTCGTCAGCAAGGACATAAAACCCTTCCTGCTCAAGTGCAATACGTTTGAACATTGCCTGACGGTAATCAGCATTAAGCTGTTTTACAGCCTCAAATTCCTTATCTGTAAGTTCCATTTAATATCCTCTTGTAAGAATAGGTTTTAAAAACTGTCCTGTGAATGATTCTTGGCATTCACTTACCTGCTCTGGGGTACCGGTAACAACAATCGTGCCACCACCTGCACCTCCTTCAGGACCTAAATCAATTAGATAGTCTGCTGTTTTTATCACATCAAGATTATGCTCGATAACCACCACAGTATTTCCCTGATCACGAAGTTTCAGTAAAACTTCAAGCAGAAGTCTTACGTCCTCAAAATGTAAACCTGTAGTAGGTTCATCAAGCACATAGAGTGTTCTGCCAGTTGAACGCTTTGAAAGTTCCTTTGACAGTTTTATGCGCTGAGCCTCACCACCTGAAAAGGTTGTTGCAGCCTGACCTAAGGTTATATAGGAAAGACCGACATCCATCAGAGTCTGAAGTTTTGAGGCAATACTTGGTACGGCTGAAAAGAATTCAAGCGCTTCCTGAACATCCATGTTCAAAACATCAGATATTGATTTGCCTTTATATAAAATCTCAAGAGTTTCACGGTTATATCTCTTACCATCACACTCCTCGCACTTTACATAAACATCAGGCATAAAGTTCATGGACACTTTTATTGTGCCGTCACCCTGGCAGGCCTCACAGCGACCTCCCTTAATATTGAAAGAGAATCTGCCTGAATTGTATCCGCGGGCACGTGCCTCTGGAGTTTTAGCAAAAAGCTCTCTTATTTCAGTGAAAAGACCAATATAGGTTGCTGGATTTGAACGTGGTGTTCTGCCGATAGGACTCTGATCAATACAGATTATTTTATCGAAATTATCAAGACCTGTAATGCTGTCGTATGGTGAAGGATCATCATTAGTGGTTACACCGTTTAATTCGCGCTCAGCAATTCTGACTAAAGTGTCATTCACAAGGGTTGATTTGCCAGATCCTGATACACCTGTTACCACTACAAAACAGCCCACTGGGAATGATACATCAACTCCTTTAAGGTTGTTGCCACGACAGCCTTTTAAAACCAGCTGTTTTGACTTTAATGGCTTAATACGCTTTTTGGGAATAAGAATTTTCTTACGGCCTGATAAGTAATCACCAGTTATTGAATCTTTATGAGCTTCAATTTCATCAACTGTTCCAATGGCTACCACCTTACCGCCGTTGACGCCTGCAGCAGGGCCTATATCCACAATACAGTCAGCTGCTCTCATGGTGTCCTCATCATGCTCAACCACAATAACGGTATTGCCGATATCCCTTAAATTCTTCAAGGCGTTTAAAAGCTTGCTGTTGTCTCTTTGGTGGAGACCGATACTTGGTTCATCAAGGACGTACATGACACCTGTTAAACCGGCACCAATCTGACTTGCAAGTCTTATGCGCTGAGCCTCACCACCTGAAAGCGTTTCAGCAGAGCGTGACAGCGTAAGATAACCAAGTCCCACATTGATAAGAAAACCTAAACGGTTTTTGATTTCTTTAAGAACTCTGCTTGCTATCTGCTCTTCCTGAGATGACAGTGGCAGCCTGCTGAAGAATTCAAAACACTCAAAAATAGACATGTCACTTACCTGTGGCAGTGACTTGTCATTTACAAATACATGACAGTACTCTTTTTTCAGTCTTGTACCATTACACTCAGGACATGGCAGAGGTCGCATCAGTTTTGAGATATAAAGCCTTACATAATCAGACTCTGTTTCATGCAGTCGCCTTTCATAATTTGGTATAACACCTTCAAAAGGCTCTATACTACTGCGGGTTTTACTGCCACCACCATAGGTTATTTCAAGTGGAATAGGTGTACTTCCGCTTCCATACAGGAATATCTTGCGCTCTTTTTCTGTAAGCTTTTCATATGGCTTTTTAATATCAATGCCATAGTAATTAGCCACAGCATCTAGCAGGTTGTAGTAAAAAGGATTGCGTCTGTCCCAGCCGGTAATTGCGCCTTCATATATAGATTTTGTCTTGTCAGGTACAATCTTGTCCTCATCTAGAATCATCATCACACCTAAGCCTTCGCACTTCGGGCATGATCCGTGAGGATTATTGAAAGAGAAATTTCTTGGCTCCAATTCCGGAATTGAGTAACCACAGATAGGACAGGAGTAATGTGATGAAAAAATAACCTCATCCTCCTGTTTATGCTCATCCATGGGACTTACTACCGCAATACCGTCAGCATACTTTAAGGCTGTTTCAAATGAATCAGCAAGTCTCTGTTTGATATCATCACGAACCTTTAAACGATCAACAACAATATCAATGCTGTGCTTTTCTCTTAAAGCAAGATCAGGTGGATCTGAAAGATCACAGACCTCACCGTCTACTCTTGCTCTGATAAAACCGTCTTTTAAAAGATCGGCAAACAGCTGCTTGTACTCACCTTTTCTGCCTCGAACTACAGGAGAGAGGATCATGATCTTGCTGCCCTCTGGCATCTTAAGAACAGTATCAACCATCTGAGATACAGTCTGCGCTTTAAGCACTGTTCCGTGTTCAGGACATCTTGCCTCACCGATTCTTGCCCACATCAGTCTTAAGTAATCATGAATTTCAGTGATAGTACCAACTGTTGAACGTGGATTATGGGATGAGGATTTCTGCTCAATTGAAATTGCAGGAGACAGACCATCAATAGAATCAACATCAGGCTTGTCCATTAAGGACAGGAACTGTCTGGCATATGATGATAAAGACTCTACATAACGGCGCTGCCCCTCGGCATAGAGAGTGTCAAAGGCAAGAGATGACTTCCCCGATCCTGAGCGTCCAGTAATTACACACAACTTGTCTCTTGGAATAGTCAAAGAGATGTTTTTTAGGTTATGGGTTCGAGCCCCTCTGATAACGATATTTTCCATACTTTCCACCTTGTGGTGTCATTTTACCATTTAACAAAAATAAACTTGAAAAATAGCCGTCAAATAATAACCAATATTTCTGCTTTCATAAAAATCAAAAAGTTATGCTGAGTTTTTTCACTTTTTACCATCAAAACAGCTGAAAAAATTTTTCGTCTCTTATCATGCCCGTACCATCAATTTTGAGGAGAAACAGCATGGCAAGAGGAATCAACAAAGTGATTCTCATAGGAAACTTAGGAGATGAACCAACACTCAGAACTACTTCAAACGGTACTTCAGTTGTCAACATTTCCATGGTTACCAATGAAATAAGACGTAATATTGAAAACAGTCAGAATACCGAACTAGCTGAATGGCACAGGGTTGTAATGTGGGGAAAACTTGCTGAAATTGCAAATCAGTATCTGCATAAGGGATCGCAGATTTATATTGAAGGAAAACTCAGAACAAGAACTTATTCTGACAAACAAAATCAGAAACACAGCGTAACAGAAATTGTCGCTGATGAAATGCAGATGCTTGGTTACAAAAACACAAGTCATGCTCAAGAGCAGATCATGAACAATCCTCAGATTGACGCCTGCAATCTGCAGACAGAGCACAATCCTCCTCCTGCATTTCTAACTGATGATGAATGCAGATTCTCAACAACTACAGTCGACTCAGATGATGATGAAGGAATTCCATTCTAAAAAACAGAGATTCTGCATAAGCTTGTCACACGGCAGTTCATTCTTGTACCCAAAATATAGTGCTGTTGTGTGATAGTTATACGATTTTTAAAGCAATTCCGTAACCTAAAAGCAAAAGATAATACTCGTGTGTTATACTTTTCAAAACTTTTAAAGTTTTGATAAAGAATAAACGCCCATTAACTTTGGCATTTGGACCTTCGGTAAATGTTTAAAAAAATTCGCAGCATGTTCTCAAATGATCTGTCTATCGATTTGGGAACCGCTAACACTCTGGTTTATGTAAAAAATAAGGGTATCGTCTTAAACGAGCCTTCAGTGGTAGCTGTCCGTTCAGACAGAAACGGTGGCGCTCAGAAAAAAGTTGATGCTGTTGGTAAGGCCGCAAAAATCATGCTCGGCCGTAGCCCTGATAATCTTGAAGTTATCCGCCCAATGAAAGACGGTGTGATCGCTGACTTCCAGTACACTGAAAAAATGCTTCAGTACTTCATTTCTAAAGTACTTCAGGGTTCACACTTCATACCTTTCAAACCAAGCCCACGCGTTCTTGTATGCGTACCATGTGGTGCAACTCAGGTAGAGCGCAGAGCTATTCGTGAATCTGTTGAAGGTGCCGGTGCAAGTGAGGTATTCCTCATCACTGAGCCTATGGCAGCAGCAATCGGTGCAGGCCTTCCTGTATCTGAGGCTAAAGGTTCCATGATTGTTGATATCGGTGGCGGTACCACTGAGGTTGCAATCATTTCATTAAACGGTATCGTTTACTCAGCATCTGTACGTATTGGCGGAAACCGTTTCGACCAGGCAATTATTGATTACGTACGTAATACCAAGCGTTATGAAATCGGTGAATCAACTGCAGAACAGGTTAAGATCGAAATCGGTTCTGCTTATGCTGAGCAGGAAATGCACGAAAAAGAAGTACGCGGCCGTTCAGTTGTTGAAGGTGTGCCTCGTTCATTCACTCTCAACTCAAATGAAATCCTTGAGGCATTATCTGATCCAATCAAGGGTATCGTTAATGCAGTTCGTACTGCTCTTGAGAAATCACCTCCAGAGCTTGCAGCTGATATCGCAGAGCACGGTATGATGCTTTCAGGTGGTGGTGCCCTTCTCCACAATCTCGACAAGCTGTTACGTGAAGAAACTGGTATTCCAGTTACCGTAGCCGATGATCCTCTTACCTGCGTTGCAAGAGGTGGTGGCAAGGCTCTTGAGATGTACGATACTCAGGACAATGAGATTTTTGACTAATTAAGTGGTAATCACAGGATCTCCTATTTGGAGATCCTTTTGTATTTACAGGATTTGATTTGAAAAACTCAGATCAGAATAACTCCTACATCCACATGCGTTTTGCCATTGTACTTATCATGTCACTGGCAGTAATGGCTATGGATGTACGTTCAAAGTTTCTGTCTGATTTCCGCTTCTATGTGGAATCAGCACTCTACCCTATTTTAGTTCTTGCAGATTCTCCTCATTCAGTGGGCAGAATTGTATCCACACAGTTCAAAAGCCACAGCGAGTTGATTAAGGAAAACGAGCGTTTATCCAACGAGAACTTCCTGCAGCGAGCCGACATTTTAAGATTACATGATTTAGAAAGTGAGAATCAGGCTTTAAGACAGCTTTTAAATTCCCCTGTAAGAGCTGATACAAAAAAACTTTTTGCTGAGGTAATAGACGTAGATCCTGATCCATACATGCACCGCGTTACAGTTAACCGCGGTTCTAATTCAGGCGTGTACGAAGGTATGCCTGTTATTACTGATTTAGGACTTGTAGGCCAGGTTATGAATGTAAACTACTCATTCAGCCGTGTACTGGTACTTACAGATCCAAACTGTGCGATTCCTGTAATTGATGAAAGATCATCAGTAAGAGCAATTGCCACCGGCATGGGGGCTCATGGTGAGATTGTTATCAACAACGTTCCTAGATCATCTGATGTTCAAAAAGGAGATCTGCTTTTAACTTCAGGAATAGGTGGAGTTTATCCTCGAGGATACCCTGTAGCTGTCGTAAGTTCTGTTGGTTTATCAGAATCAAAACCTTTTGCTGATATCAGAGCAACCCCTCTTGTAGATACCGACAAGATGCGTTTTGTGCTAATGTTCTGGACAAATGAGGGAATCTACAAAAAAGATGCTCAGGACAATTCGGCTAAGGATCTTACCGACAACAAAGTGGTACTGCATCAGAACAAAGTTAAGGAACTTATAAGAACTCTGTCAGTAAAAGATAAAAACACCAGTACAGCTGACACTGACAATAATGCGGACAAGAAGAAAGGTGGTACAAATGATCAACAGTAAGGAAAAGGGAAAATCCGCTTTATTTGTACTAATTCCAATGATTCTTCTGACAATATTCCTGCAGGTGATTCATTTACCACAGATCCTGTCTGAAAACAGGCCTGATCTGCTTATTTTAGTGATCATTTTCTTTGGTATGAATTCAGGTTTTCCATTTAAACTTGAAACTTCATGGATTGCAGGTATCATTCTTGATCTGGTAACAGGTGCACCTTTAGGCATCAACGCCTTTATGGTCTGCACCCAGGTTTACCTCATTGGTACCCAGTTTCACAATTTTAAAAAATACGCCATCTGGCAGCAGGCCATTATTATCGGCGTAATTAACCTTGTGGTTTCTGTTTTAGGTTTCTGGATTGAGCACATCATAGGCCAGAGTTACTATGAGGCAAAATTCTTAATACCTGCTGTAGCCACAGCTGTATTCTGGCCGATAATCTACGTTCTGTGTACTGTACTGTGTGTTTCACTGTCAGTAAAAATAAATGTAAATGAAGAAAACATCAACTGATCAAAAGAAGATAATCCTGGCATCATCATCCCCAAGGCGCCAGGAATATATGCGATACCTAGGACTGCCTTTTGTCATCCAAAAACCAATGGTTGATGAAAACGCAAAAGAAAATGAACTTCCACAGGATCTGGTAAAAAGACTGTCCCTTTTAAAGGCAGAGGCTGTAGCTAAGGATAATCCTGATGCAGTAATAGTAGCTGCCGATACAGTTGTAAGTATCAATAATGAGGTTTTAGGCAAACCTTTAAATGATAATGATGCCTTTTTAATGCTGAAAAAACTCTCCAACCGTACCCATACTGTTTTTACAGGAACTGTAATAAGATACAGAGATGAAATTAAAAGCTTTGTATCCAGCTGCAAAGTAACCTTTGCTAGTCTTACAGATGATGAGATTAAAACCTATATCTCTTCAGGTGAGTGCTCTGACAAGGCTGGCTCCTACGCACTTCAGGGTATGGCCTCCATGTTCATAAAGGAAGTGTGTGGCTCTGTAAGTACCGTGGTAGGACTTCCTATCTGTGAGGTTCGTGAGGCATTAAGAGATTTTGGATTACCAATTACGAGTGTAAATGTTAATGACTAACTTTGATGATGTACAAAAGCAGCTGTGGAACAACAGTGACATTACTTTTGAAAGTGCTACCAAAGCTATAAATCTCATTAGACAGCGTGATATTGATTTTGGTGACCTGTATTTTGAAAGAGCTGTAAGTGAAGCATTCTCTCTTGAAGAAGGTATTGTCAAAGGTGGCTCTTTTAACATTTCTCAGGGCGTAGGAGTCAGAGCTGTTAAAGGCGGTAAAACAGGCTTTGCCTACTCTGATGTACTTACACAAAAAGATCTTGAAGAGGCTTGTCTTGCAGCCCGGTCAATCACTAACGGCCATTCATGCAGTAGCATCAATGTAACATCCTCAGTGAAAAACACTCCTGTTCTTTATACATCAGAAGATCCAATAAGATCACTTACAAGAGAACAGAAAGCCATGCTACTTCTGCAGCTTGATAAGGAAGCTAGAAGTCTGGACCCACGTATTACTCAGGTAATGGCAAATGTTTCTTGTCTGCACTGCACAAGACTTGTTATGCCTACAGACAAAGATGCATGTTTTGATATCAAGCCTACAGTTCATATTTCAATTACCGTAATCATGGAACATAACGGCAGACGAGAGAGCGGATCAGCATCAGCAGGCGGTGCCATTCTTTTAGATGAGCTCTTAGCTGGCGACAGGATTCAAAAGCTAGCAAAAGAAGCTGTTCGTGTAGCTGATGTAAACATGCAGTCTGTTCCAGCACCAGCTGGTTCCATGACTGTAGTTCTAGGTTCCGGCTGGCCTGGTGTACTAGTTCATGAGGCTGTAGGACATGGACTTGAAGGCGATTTTAACCGTACAGGATCATCTACCTTCACAGGAAGAATCGGACAGAAAGTCGCATCATCATGCTGTACCATCATCGATGACGGTACCATAAAAAACCGTCGAGGTTCTTTAAGTTTTGACGATGAAGGAACTGATACAGCAAGTAATGTACTGATAGAAAACGGAATTTTAAAAGGCTATATGCAAGATCGTCAGAATGCCATGCTTATGGGCATGAAACCAACCGGAAACGGCAGACGAGAAAGCTACAACTGCCTACCGATGCCAAGAATGACCAACACCTATCTTGCTGCAGGCAACTACACAAAAGACGAGATCCTCTCTTCAGTCAAGAAAGGAATCTACGCTGTAAACTTCCGTGGCGGACAGGTTGATATCACCTCAGGTGAGTTTGTATTCTCAACATCTGAAGCCTACCTCATAGAAAACGGGAAAATCACAACTCCAATAAAAGGTGCTACCCTTACAGGTAACGGACCTGCCACCATGCAGAAAGTTTCAATGGTAGGAAACGATCTAGAATTTGATGCAGGTATCGGAACCTGCGGTAAGGCAGGACAGTCTGTACCTGTGGGTATTGGTCAGCCTACTGTTAAAATCGATGAAATTGTAGTTGGTGGAACAAAGGCCTAAAACTTCTTGTTGTGAAAGGATTAACAGTAGATTAAAGCAAAATAGCATAAAATCGTTTTGTAATATATTCAGATATGGGATGTAAAATGAAACGATTTTCAAAAATTATTCTGCCTTTTGCCTTTACCGCAGTGATCTGTGGCTGCAGTAGTAATGGCATCGGCACAGAAAAACTCTCTTCAGCAACACCAGTCCTTGAAAAATTCAAAGCCTACAATAATCGAACAGGCGTAGTTGATAAACACGCTGATTTAAGAATATATCAGATCATGGTTGAATCTTTTGTGGATGGTGATCCACAAAGAGGTTATAAAACAGGTTACGGCAATTCTTCTCATGAAGGAGATCTTAAAGGTGTTATCAAGGCCATACCCTATATCAAATCACTTAATATGAATGCCATCTGGATCACTCCTATCTTTGAATCAGCAAAAGAAGATGAAGAGCCTACCATGCTTGATGCAACAGGCTACTATACAAGAAACTACTTTAAAATCGACCGTCGTTTTGGTGATGAAGAAACATTAAAAGAACTTGTAGATACAGCTCATGCAAATGGACTGTATGTTTTTTTAGACGGTGTATTCGGACATTTCAGATCAGATCTTGAAAACACAAGCCCTGAGGGTAATCACGTTACCATGACTCAAAAGTGCATAGGTTCAAATTTAACCCCCTACAATCCTCCAGAAAATACCTCATGTGCCAATTTCAATGATGATGGAAGTTCAATCAGGTACATGACTGAAGTTGTAAGGCATTATATAAAAAACTACAAAATCGATGGTTTCAGGCTTGATCAGGCCTATCAGTTACCACCTGATGATCTAAAAAAAATAAGACTTGCTGTTGAAGAGAGCTCTCTTGAGGTTACCTACAAAGATGCATCAGGAAAAATTGTAAATCCTCTTGCCTATGTTGTAGGAGAAATCTGGTCTAATAATCCGACAATTGCAAGATGTGGCTACGGATCAAAAGATCAGGTTATTCTGTATTCAAACTTTGATTTCGGCTCAAGATACGGTGTGGTTCAGGCACTTGCAACTGAGGAATGGGAAAAACAGAATCATTCCGGGTACAGAATTCTCGAAGGCCTTAAATACGACGAGCTAAATCTGCCAACACATGCAATGCCAAATATGATGATCACTAATCATGATCTTTTAAGATTTGGAGATCTTATCCAGAGAGCAAAACTTGATGACACCTATGATGAGAGAGTAAAGCTTGCACTCTCATATCTTGCGTTGGTACAGAGCGGACCTGTAACCAATTACTATGGAGAGGAAATAGGTCAGGAAGTTAAGGATTTTGCCAAAAGAAAAAATGTCATGGGATACTATGACGATCATGTTTCCCGTGACAACGGTAAGATAGATAACTTCAATGCCAAAGAAACTGAGATAAAAAATTACTTTTCATATCTGATGGGACTTAGAGCCAAACACGGCTCCTTGTCAAACGGCTCTCTTGCAACCGTCAAGGTGAACAGAGACGTCTTTGCCGTTAAAAAGAGCTTTAAAGGAGACAGTGATTTCATTATCTTCTTTAACTTAAGCCCTGATACCCCTCAGCTTGCAACCATAGATAAGGAACTGCTAAAAAGCGGAGAATACCACTCTCTTTTAAGAAAAGACACCCTAAAGACAGAAAACCAAGACAAGATGGAACTGCTCGTTCCACCACTTTGTGTTGAAATTATTGCAGATAAGAGTGTTGAGGAGTTTTACTGATAATTCTACATGGGAAAAAGACCTAACGGTCTTTTTCCTTGTTATTTCAAAAGCTCTTGAGGGATCTGGACACCAGCTCTTGCAATCTCGCTTTTTAAATATTTAAAAAGCGCTCTCTGGTTAGGCTTACTAGCCTCCATGTCGCCTGATGCTTCTTCCTTAGCCTTTTTGATAAGATGGCGAAGCTTGTTACGATCAGTATCTAAAATAAGAGAGCAGAAAGCATTTAAAATCTCAACACCGCCAGTGATCATATTTTCTCTTAATTTCTCAAGGCGCATAGTGTTAGGATCTTCCTTTGATGAAGCTCCAAGCATGGAAACTTGCTGAGCTAAATCAGAATCCTCGTAAAATCTCATCAGTTTTGCACAGTACTGCAACTGTCTGCGTCTTTCGTCACTGCGAGGTTTAAGTTTACGAGCAACTAATAGAGCATCTTTTACATCTTGAGGAATAACAAGCTGCTTAAAACTCTGATCACCAAGATTGGCAACCTGTTCAATAAGCTTCCTTACAGCCTGAGCCTCTCTTTTGTGCGCTGATCTGCTCTCTTCCTCAGGAGCTGCGTCAAAACCTTCAAAATGTTGTTCTTGCTGTGACATGTTATTTAATCTCAAACAATTCGTTTAGTTTATAGGTATGAATAAGATCAAGTGTCTGCTTGCTGGCATTTAATACCACAAGTTTACCATTGTTCTTGGTCTTGGCCCATTTAAGCAGAAAAGCAATGCCGGCAGAATCAATATGAGATGTATTCTTCAGATCGATACTGTCTTCTTTGAAGATCTCCGCCCTTTTCTTCCATAATTCAGGAACAGTAGCAAAACTTAACTCTCTGAACATATTATTTCTTTGAACCATCATCAGATTCAAGCTTGGCAATAGCAGCATCTATACCATTATTCTTGATGATAGGTGAAATTTCAGAAATCTTGGCATCAAGCATGGAAATATTTTCGCCTACCATATCATAAGCTTTCCACTGACCGGTTTTGCTGTTCTTTCTTAATTTTAAAACCAACTCAAGATCTTTTTTACCTTCTTCTCTGATCAGGAGTTTTACTGATACTAAAGGTTCATCTTCAGGAACAAACTTAACTTCAGCAGGAACAATGTATTGATTGGTGTACTTGCTCAGAACTGAAATAAATGAGCGTTTCATATATTCAGCAAAGGCTTTGGTAAATCTCTCTCGCTCGTCTGCCGTAGTATTCTTCAGTGAGGTACCAATAACCTTGTAGGCAGCATATTTGATATCAATATAAGGAATCAAATCGCGCTCAATAATTGATGAGGCTACTGCAGGATCATTTATCCTGTCCTTATTGGCCTTGATATCAGAAATAGTGGTTGTTGCAACAGAATTGGCGAGTTCATATGGGTTCTCAGCAGCAAATGTTGCTGACGAAAATAGCGCAATGAAAGCAGCAAAAAATACAGTCAGATATTTTTTCATGTTAATTATTCCTTATCAGCAGAATTACCATCATTTTTCTGCTTTTCTTTATCAGCATTTGAATTAAAAACAAACTTTGAGATCAGATCTTCAAGCACAAGAGCAGAACCTGTGTCACGAATATAATCTCCATCTTTAAGATAGGTGGTACCTAAATCCTCGTCATAGAAACCAGGTGTAATGCTGATGTACTGCTCACCGATGATACCAGCAGTCTGAATGGATGCCTTTGATTCTGATGACAGCTGGTCGTACCTGTTTTCAATACCCAACTCCACAACAGGGGTTAGATTTTCCTTGTCAAGGGTAATACCATTTACTCTACCGATAAGTACACCGCCGATTCTTACAGGTGCTCTTAATCTTAAAGAACCAATATTCTCAAATTTGGCGTAAACAGTATAAGTTTTGGTGTCGGTATTAAGTACAAGGCCTGCTACCTTTAAAGCCAGAATTACCGCTGCAATGATACCAAACAGCATGAACACGCCAACTAAAATTTCTGCTTTTAAATATTTCATATCAGATCCTAAAACATTAGTGCTGTCAGCACAAAATCCATACCTAAAATTGCAAGTGATGACTGTACCACAGTAGCTGTGGTGGCATGACTTATACCCTCTGAGGTAGGTTTGCAGTTGTAGCCATTATAAAGAGCAATCCATGTACAGATAAAGCCAAAAGCTACGGACTTTACCATCATAGGTCCCAAATCTTTAATTGCATCAACAGATGCCTGCATTGATGACCAGAAAATACCATCATCAAGACCAAGCCAGTCAACGCCCACAAGCTTACCGCCGTAAATACCCACAAGGCAGAACATCACAGATAGAACAGGCATTGAAATCATACCAGCCCAGAATCTTGGAGCAACTACTCTTCGTAATGGGTCTACTGCCATCATTTCCATGGCTGACAACTGCTCTGAGGCTTTTAACTGACCAATCTCCGCTGTCAGAGCAGAACCTGCCCTGCCTGCATACAAAAGGGCTGTAACTACAGGACCTAACTCTCTTATAATTGAAAGTGATACTAAAGTACCAAGAGAGCCTGTAGCCATAAAGTCTTTGAGAATATTAAATCCCTGTAGCCCTAAAACCATACCTATAAAAAGCCCTGAGACAATAATAATAATGATTGACTGCACTCCCACAAAATAAATCTGATACACAAGAAGCGGGAAGGTCTTTTTCAGATTTGGCAGCGCAATTACTGAATGGATAAACATCAGAGTAGATCTGCCAAGCGAGGATATCTTCTTTAAAAAATATCTTCCAAGTGATCCTAAAAAATCAAACATCACAGATCCTCTATATAGTTCTGAGAGCCTTTGAGCTTGAATGCATAAGGGCCATCAAAATCACCATTGATAAACTGAATAACTCTCGGATCGTTGCTACTTCTTATCTCATCTGGTGTACCGCAACCTAAAACAGATCCCTGAGCTACAATGTATACATAATGCGCAACTTCAAGGATTTCCTTAACATCATGGGTTACCACAACCGATGTTTTTCCAAGAGATTTGTTGATGTCAGAAATAAGCTTTACTAGAACTCCCTTGGTAATCGGATCCTGTCCTACGAAAGGCTCATCGTACATGATAAGATCAGGATCAAGCGCAATAGATCTTGCTAAAGCAGCACGTCGTGCCATGCCTCCAGACAGTTCTGACGGATAAAGAGAAGCAGCTGCCCTCATACCGACAGCCTCAAGATTCATCATGACAATATCTTTTACCAACTCTTCAGGCAGTGAAGTATGCTCCCTGATAGGATATGCTACATTGTCATAAACGGTCATATCTGTAAACAGAGCACCGCTCTGAAACAGCATACTCATACGCTCTCGCAGTTTATATAACTCATTTCTTGAGAGCTTATGAACATTGATTCCATCAAAAAGAATAGTGCCACTGTCAGGAGTCAACTGAGCACCAATCATTCTTAAAATAGTGGTTTTGCCTGTACCTGACGGACCTAATATCGCCGTGATCTTTCCTCTTGGAATTTCTAAAGACAGATCCTTATAAATCTGCTTGCTTCTATAAGAGAAAGATACATTTTTTACACTGATAAGACTATTTTGATTCATGAATAATCCTAAATAAACTATCTTCCCATTCTATCAAAAAATTGGACCTATACCCATTAAAGACCAACAGTTAATTCCGAATTCTATAATGGCATAATTGTTGCTATAATAAGAAAGATAATATTAAAAGGTTTTACCATGATCGAATCACTCAAAGTTACTACCTGTTATGGAAAAGTTGATACTCAGCTTTTAACCAGGCTTGCAAACATAAGACTTTTGGCATTTGATGTCGATGGTACCCTGACTGATGGCGGTATCTACTACGACAATGAATCAATTGAACTGAAAAAATTCAATGTCAAAGACGGTTTCGGCATTGCAACCTTAACAAGTGAAGGAGTTGAATGCGCAGTCATAACCGGTAGAAGTGCTCCCCTTGTAGACAGGAGAATGAAAGATCTTCATGTGAAAAAAGTTATCCAAGGTCACAGAAGAAAAGATGAGGCACTGATTGAGCTTTGTAAAGATCTTAATATTGAACCTGAAGAAACTGTATGCATTGGTGATGACTTAAATGACATGCCAATGTTCAGAGTATGTGGTGTAGTAGTATGTCCAAAGGATGCTCACCCTTTTATTAAGAATCACGCAGATTACATTACAAGTAACGAAGGCGGCAAAGGAGCTGTACGCGAATTATGCGATCTGATACTTATGGCTCGTGGTACTCTTAACATGGATGGTGGCTTTGTAGATGAGCGTTACTAAAAAATCTTTTATCATTGGTGCAATTGGCCTACTAATCTGTATCTGCGCATATATTTATTCTCAAAAATTCAGCAAAAGAGTTGTAATTGATATTAGTGATTATCCGTCTTTTGTTGCTACTGATACCTATACTATCAATTACGGTGTAGAAGGGCATATAGACAATACCATGACCTCTACCTATACAGAATACTTTGATCCGAAACAGTACTTCACATTTAAGCATCCTTTTTTAACCAAGTATAAATACGAGGATGATGCAGTTAACCTCTGGCACATCAAAGGTGAAAAAGGACACATGTTTGTCAACAAGCTAGCCCACATAGAAGAAAACGTTGTTGTATACCCAGGATTTGAAGACACAAACATTAAAAGAGCAACATCAAAGTACTTTGATTATGATTTTGAAAAATCAGAGGTTACCTCTGAAGATCTAGTTACCGTCTACGGTGTAAAGATGACAACCAGAGGAACTGATTTCAGCTACAATTTAAAAACCAACACTGCCGCATACAAGGGAAATTCACATGCAACATACTATCCTGAAGCTGAAAACAAAGATTAGTTTTTTTACAGCTTTACTGCCATTACTATCATTGCCTGCAGCAGCTCTTGATAATGATACAGAGCAGCCATTAAATGTGGTTTCCACTGAACAGATTGCAGACTTTAACAGGAACAAGGCTATTTTTATCGGAAATGTGGTTGCTACCCAAGGCAGTATGGAGTTACACGCCGATAAAGCTGAACTTACTCGAGATGACAAAGGTGAACTCAAGGATATCAAATCCTATGGAAAGCCAACCACATTCAAGCAGCTACAGGAAAATGGCAAAGAGATTCATACAAAATCAGCTATTATTGAGTACTATCCTCAGAAGAATCTTCTGATTCTTATTGGAAGAGCAACCATTTGGCAAGGTAATTCACATGTAGACGGAGAAAGGATCGTTTACAACACCCTGACCAAGCAACTGAAGGCAACCAATGAAAACAGTCAGGATGGACGCGTTCAGAGTACCTTTATTCCACAGGAACTAAGAGACGATGACAAGAAAAAAACTGACGATGATAAAAAAATAACTGACAGTGATGAGAAAATAACTGACAGTGACGAGAAAATAACCGACGGTGACGAGAAAATAACTGACGGTGATAAGAAAACAACTCACAGAGATGAATCTTAACCATCAAAAAAAATACGTAAGTCCGTCTAGCTGAAACACAGGGTTTAAACATATGAGTGAATTAAAGGCTCTTCATTTACAGAAGACCTATAAGAGAAGAACTGTAGTATCTGATGTAAGCATCAATGTTAAAAGCGGATCTGTAGTAGGTCTTTTAGGTCCTAACGGTGCTGGTAAGACAACATCTTTCTACATGATTGTGGGTATCATCAGTGCTGACGGCGGTCAGGTAATGCTCGATGAACATGATCTAACCAATATGCCAATGCACGCAAGAGCCAGAGCTGGTTTAGGCTATTTGCCTCAGGAAAACTCAATTTTCAGAAAACTCTCTGTATTTGATAACCTAATGGGTGTAGTAGAGCTCGTTCCTAATTTGCTCAAAAATGAAAGAAAAGAACGTGTAGAGAAACTTCTTGAAGAATTTAATATCACAAGGCTTAAAGACAATATTGGTATGTCCCTCTCTGGTGGTGAAAGACGAAGAGTGGAAATTGCAAGAGCACTGGCAGCTGATCCGAAGTTCATTCTTTTAGATGAGCCTTTTGCAGGTGTTGATCCGATATCTGTTGGTGAAATTAAGGAAATCATTCTGCATTTAAGAGATCGTGGGATCGGAGTTTTGATTACTGATCATAATGTGCGCGAAACTCTTGGTGTCTGTGAACAGTCATATATTGTTAATGCAGGACAGATTATTGCCAACGGTACTGCACAGGAAATTTTAAACAACGAAAAAGTAAAGGCAGTTTACCTAGGTAAAGATTTCTCAATGTAACGTCAGACAAATCTTTGGAGTTAACCATGGCCGGACTGAGAAACACTCTACAGATACGCACAACTCAAACTCAGAGTCAGATCATGACTCCGCAGATGCAGCAGGCCATCAAACTGCTACAATTATCCACTATTGAGTTGCAACAGCAGATCCGTCAGACCGTGGATTTAAATCCAATGCTCGAAATTGATGACAGCAGCATTTCTGGGATGGAAGAATCTTTAGAAGATCTTGTAGAACGAGAAAATGAAGAAGCAGACGATGTCTTTGATGATGATGCATCCGTAAGATCTTTTGAAATCGACGGTTCCATGGGAAAACTCCAGATAGGAGAAAACGGAGAAACCTATACTGAAAAATCTTCCCATGACGATTATGAAAGTTCATCATCGGCTGATTCATCAAAAGACAGTTTAGAAAACTCATCAAGCACTGATGAACAATTATCAGGCATTGAAAACAGTTCAGCATCTTCACGTTCATCCAAAGGAATTGCAGTAGACGGAGATGATATTTTTGAAGGTGAAACCGTAGAAACACTTCATGATCATCTGCTCTGGCAGCTTAATTTATCGCCTCTTACAGGAATGGACAGAACAATAGCCGAAATCATAATTGATGCAATTGATGATTCAGGTTACCTAAGTGAGTCCATAGATGAAATAAGGTCTTGCGTTGAAAAGTCTTATCCTGATGTTACCCTAGAAGATATACACGCCGTACTCAAGCTTATTCAGCATTACGATCCTATAGGTGTAGGTTCCCGTAATGTCCAAGAATGCATGCTCATACAGTTAAATGAAATCAAGTCTGATGATCCCGTATTAACCTCTGCAATCACTCTTGTCAGTGAACATATCAATCTACTGGCCAACAGAGACTTCAGAACCATCTGTCAGAAGCTTAGTATAAAAGAGGATTTTCTAAAAAAGGTTCTTGATCTTATTACTTCACTTAAACCAAGACCTGGTAATCTCAATTTCTCCAAGAAAAATGAATTTGTCGTACCTGATGTTGTGGTATTAAAAAACAGCAACGGTGAATATACAGCTGAGCTGAATCCTGTAGCAAACACCAAAGTCAGAATCAACGAGCATTACAGAATGCTTGCCGACAAGGCTCAGTCAAAAGAGGAAAGACAGTTCTTTAAAGATCATCTTCAGGAGGCATCTTGGTTTATCCAAAGTATTGAAAAGCGCAACGACACCCTCTTGAAAGTTGCAAGATGTATTGTAAAACACCAAAAAGACTTCATGGATAAAGGCGCACAATATATGCACCCAATGGTGCTCAATGATGTAGCAACTGAAATTGAAATGCATGAATCTTCAATCTCAAGAATTACCACCCAGAAATATATTCATACTCCAAAAGGCACCTTTGAGCTTAAATATTTCTTCTCTTCATCAGTATCTACCTCAGATGGTGGAGATGCTTCATCTACTGCCATCAAAGCCAAGATAAAAGAGTATATTTCAAAAGAGAATCCAAGAAAGCCTCTTTCAGACAGCAAGTTGGCGGATTTACTCAATGATGACGGAATGAATGTGGCAAGAAGAACTGTAGCAAAATACAGAGAAGCTCTGGGTATTGCCTCATCCTCAATGAGAAAACAATTGGTATAAAATCACTTTTCTATTTATCTAGTGGATAATAAATTTTATAAATCAGCACTAGACTGATTTCACTTAACCACAAGAAACTGCTTAAGATTTTTCCTGAAAATTGAAATAGTTCACGCTTTATAACAGTGCAAAGAATTAATTTCAATTTTTTGTGAAGTTTCGACTTTAAATTTATTAAATTTCAACCTACTATTAAATTGTAGTTTATTCAGTACTCGGCCAATGTTACCTGACATCAAGATCAGGTTAAGGATGTATATATGCAAATTAATATTCATGGCGTAGGTATCAAACTCACTGATTCACTTAAGGACTATGTTAATGATAAGTTCAAGCGTCTTGAGCGCAAAGGTGATATTATTACATCGATATCAGTGACTCTTACAGTAGACAAGCTTGATCACATTGCCAAGGCTGATTTAGCAGTAACAGGTGGAAATCTCCATGCTGAGCAGAGTGCTGAGAGTATGTATTCTGCCATTGACGGTCTCATTGATAAAGTCGATGCACAGTTAGTTAAGTACAAGGAAAAACTGAAGTCATAAACTTTGGTTTTTAGATAAGGCCCTGTACATGTACGGGGCTTTTATATTTTGAAGGGTATAAAGTTTTGATAGTACTTCCGGAAACTCAGATTCTTTCACCACTGTTCTGCTTCAGTAAAAAAAGATTATTTGAAGAAATTGCCCAGTGCGCGGGTTATCTGCTTAATACCCCTCAAAATCTTATTATAGAAAAGTTAAATGAAAGAGAATGTCTTGGAACTACTGTATTCTATCCGGGAATTGCAATTCCTCACGCCGTAGTAAAAGGCAACAGAAATACTGAAACGTTTGGAGTTTTATGTATTCTTGATAAACCAATCTCCTATAATTCCATTGATGCTGATGAGCAGCTTATAGATATTGCATACAGCTTATTTATTTCTCCTGATGAGGATCTTGAGAAAATGGAAGATCTCTTAAAAAAAATAACTCAGATCATGTCTAATAATGATCTTTTAAATGCCATGAGACTTTCCAAAAATGAAAAGACCAAAGTCCTTACAATTCTGCACCAGATCGATGGAATGCTTGATTCTGAACCTCAAATAATTCAAACTCAAGTTACAGAGATTGAGAGGTAGGTAAGAAGTTACATATGACAAAAAAAGTTGAGCTAGTAGTAATCTCAGGCCGTTCTGGAGCAGGAAAGTCTGTTGCACTTCATGCGCTTGAGGATTTAGGATTTTATTGTATAGATAACCTTCCAATTTACTTTCTAAAAGAACTGATAGAGCTATCTAAGAAAAACTATCCTAAAGTTGCAGTATCTCTTGATATCAGAAATATTCCATATACTGACGATTTTTCAGAGCTTAACGATATTTATAACTCAGCAATACATGACCCTGACATCAACAGCACAGTGATCTTCATAGATGCTGATGATCAGGTGCTCATAAAACGTTATTCAGAAACCAGAAGACTACATCCTTTATCTCTGCACAATCTGTCCCTTAATGAAGCTATTATCAAGGAAACAGAACTTTTAAAGGCAATAGCCTCTGTAGCTGATTTGAGAATTGATACAACCAACATGTCAATTCATGATCTCTGCCAACAGGTTGTTACAACTGTTCAGGGAAAACCTTTCAAACAGATAGTTATCATTTTTGAATCATTTGGTTATAAAGACGGTATTCCAAAGGATGCTGACTTTATCTTTGATGCCAGATTCCTACCAAATCCTTACTGGGACAAAAGTATCAGAGAATACTGCGGTCTTGAGCAACCTGTAAAAGACTATTTCAAGAAATATCCTGAAGTTCAGAACTATATTGATAAGTTAGATGATCTTTTATTCGGGATCTTAAAACCTATTGAACAGTCAGACAGAAGCTATCTTACAGTTGCTGTAGGCTGTACAGGTGGTTATCATCGCTCTGTCTACATTGCTCAGGCTCTTGCCGACAGATTTAAGAGCAGAGGTTCAAATGTAAAGGTACGCCACCGCACACTAATTAAGAAGAAAAAGGTTTAGGTGTTATTATTTTTTATGAGCAATCAGTTTCTTTTCAGCTAAAGGATCGTTTTCGCTCTGCTCTTTAATGATCTGCTCCTTAACCTTTTTTAAGGAGTTGTTTTCAATTTGCCTTACTCGCTCTACGGAGATCTTAAGTTCAGATGAGAGATCCTGTAGTGTGGCCTTGTCATCATCAAGCCATCTGCGCTTAATGATGTATTTTGAGCGTTCATCAAGCAAAGATAGGGCCTTGGACAAACATTCAAGTTCGTAACTCTTGTAATCCCTGTTTTCAAAACTGCTGGCAAAATTGGAATTCTCATCCTCAAGATATGCAGCAGGTGCTAGTACAGGAAGATTTGAAGAGCTATCAGATCTGTCCTCAGCGGACAAATCATAACCAATATCCTGACCTGCAAGACGGGTTTCCATCTCTTCAACATCAGAGGAGCTTACACCTAAATCATCAGCTACTATCTGACGCTCCTGATTGGTAAACCAGCCTAAATGCTTTTTGTTCTGTCTTAATTTAAAAAACAGTTTCCTCTGGGCTTTGGTGGTTGCGATTTTTACCACACGCCAGTTCTTGATTACATAATCATGGATTTCAGCTTTAATCCACTGAACAGCAAATGCAGCAAGTCTTGCACCAGCATCCGGATCAAAGTGCTTAACAGCCTTCATGAGACCGATATTACCTTCCTGAACCAGATCAGACAGAGGTAAACCATAGCCAGAATAACCTCTTGCTATACTTACCACTAATCTTAAATGGGAGAGAACCAGTTTTCTTGCTGCCTCGATATCACCATAATCTCTAAGCCTGATGGCAAGTGTTCTTTCATCATCTGCCTCAAGCATAGGAACCTGGCCTATAGCTTTGACGTAACTGTCAAAGTTACCTACAGGAGCGACTAATGCAAACTCATTCTCTTTATTTGCTGACATATATAATCCAGTTTACTGACTTTTTTATTACAGTAACATTCTATATGGTCACTTATACGATAATTGTTATCAGTCAAATAAGGCATCAACAAAATTATCAACATCAAATATACGAAGGTCAGATACCTTCTCACCAATACCAACATATCTAACAGGGGTTTTGTACTTGTCTGCAATGGCAAATACAATACCACCCTTTGCTGTACCGTCTAGTTTGGTAATGGTCAGACCAGTCACACTTACAGCCTCTGAAAAAAGTTTCATCTGAGACATTGCGTTCTGACCTGTTGATGCATCTAAAACAAGCATTACTTCGTCAGGAACAGATTCAGAATGTTTTTTCATCACTCTGACAATCTTTTTAAGCTCTTCCATAAGATGATCTTTATTCTGCAGACGACCTGCGGTATCGCAGATTAAAATATCAGCATGATGGGCTTTAGCTGAGCTTAATGCATCATATATGACTGATGCACTGTCTGATCCTGTTGGCTGAGAGATCACAGGAGTACCGGTTCTATTTCCCCACTCTTTCAACTGTTCTACTGCAGCAGCTCTGAATGTATCACCTGCAGCTAACATTACCTTATGACCATCATCTTTATACTTCTGTGCAAGCTTGCCTATGGTTGTAGTTTTACCTGCACCGTTGACACCTATCATAAGTATTACATATGGTCTGTCCTCGTGATTTTCAACTTTTAGAGGCGTTGAACATGGTAAAAGGATCTCTTTTAGAATTTCCTTCAGGTTGTTTCTTAATGCCTCTGCATCATGTAGTTCACGAAGCTTTGATTCCTTTTTAAGCTTTTCAATAATGAAATTAGTGGTTTCCACACCTAAATCAGCAGTCAAAAGGGCTGTTTCAAGATCCTCATAAAGTTCTTCATCAATCTTACGCCCCTTTACTAGAGCACTGATACCATAAGACAGATTCTGACGTGTTCTTCTTAATCTCTCAAAAAAAGACTTTTTCACCTCAACCTCTGTCTCTGTAGGTTTCTTTTCTTCTTTGACAGGGGCAGTATCTTCAACTGCAGTATCCTGTTTCAATTCTGGTTTATTTTCTGATTCAACTGATTTTGCAGCAGGTTCTTCTACTGTCTTTACATCTTTTTCAGCTGGTAAAACAGCACTATCTGCACATGCTTTATTTTCTGCAGTATCTGAAACACCTAAATTTTTAGATGGTTCTAAAGTAGTTTGTACTGATGTTTTCTCAGTATTTTTTCCTTCATCAGTTACTGATTTCTTAATATCCAAATCAGCTTTTTCCACTGTCTTGTCTTTTTTGGAAAAAATAGAAAAAATACCCATATTGTCACCGTTAAATGGAAAAAAATTATTAGCCTAACATCAATTATAACCTAAAAAGCCATTATCTTTAACTTTGCGCCTCATGTGTGGCAGTACGTTCCAATATTCGGTAAATGAGTTTTTTACTGTAAAATATAGAAATATTAATGAGGTTACAATGAATACTAATTACGCCAATGAAGTAAAAATTATAGGTGGCACCTATAAAGGAAAAATCCTAAGAGTAAATGATACAGAAGGCTTGCGTCCAACTCCTTCAAGAGTCAGAGAGACTGTCTTTAATTGGATTGGAGATTCAATTGCAGGTGCACGTGTTCTAGACTTGTTTGCGGGATCTGGTGCTTTAGGTTTAGAGGCTGCATCACGCGGAGCTAAGTCAGTAACCTTAGTTGAACTTGATAAAGGAAACTGCGAGTGTCTTTTATCAAACTCAGCCTCAT
The DNA here is from genome assembly GCA_051885305.1 of Succinivibrio sp. GTDB lineage: Bacteria > Pseudomonadota > Gammaproteobacteria > Enterobacterales > Succinivibrionaceae > Succinivibrio. The sequence goes on from JBJEWY010000118.1 coordinate 57,252, forward strand.
TTGTTCAGTCAGATGTCAGTGTAATAAATACTGATGCTCTTAATTTTCTCAACAGTACCAGTGACGTTTTTGATGTGGTATTTATCGATCCACCATATTCCCTTGATATATACAAAGATGTACTGAAGACTCTGATTAAAAAGAATCTCATAACTGATTACTCACTTGTTTATGTTGAAATGAGAAACGGTAACAACATAGTTGTACCAGGTTTTGAGATCATAAGACAGGAAACAAGCGGACAGGCTAAATACACTCTGTGGAAAAAGAGCAGCCTTATTTTCTAATGAAATTTTTATTAAAATAGACAAGAACAGATAAGGTGGCCTCAGCCACCTTATTTACAGATTAAAGTAAAACTCATAGCTTACATTTTAATCTTGTGGTTTTTAGCTATTTCTACAACACGTAACTGAGCCATAGCCTCAGCAAGTCTTGACAGAGCACTTGCGTAATCTCCATCACCTGCACCATGACGTTCCATAGACTCTTTGGCTTCTTTCATAGCTTCTTGAGCTTTAGCTTCATCAATGTCATCTGCTCTTAACGCAGTATCAGCAAGGATAGTTACGCTTTCAGGCTGTACTTCAAGTACACCACCATTTAAAAAGATCTGATCATCCTTATCTTTATCATCGATGAAGCTGACCATACCTGTTTTAATTGTAGTTAATAAAGGGGTGTGACCATATCTGATACCAAGTTCACCTTCCGAGCCGGTAACTCTAACAGACTTAACCTTGCCAGAATATAAACTGCCAACAGAGCTGATCACGTCCAGATGGAAAGAAATAGACTCCATTTGCTCCCCCAATAATTATAACTTCTTAGCCTTTTCCACAGCTTCGTCAATAGTACCAACCATGTAGAAAGCCTGCTCTGGCAGGTTGTCATACTCACCGTCGATAATACCCTTAAAGCCACGGATGGTTTCCTGTAAAGGTACATATTTACCAGGAGAACCTGTAAATACCTCAGCAACGCTAAATGGCTGTGAAAGGAAACGTTCTACCTTACGGGCTCTTGCTACTACAAGTTTGTCTTCCTCAGAGAGTTCATCCATACCCAAAATAGCAATAATATCCTTAAGTTCCTTGTAACGCTGCAACACAGTCTGAACACCACGAGCGACTTCATAGTGATTCTTGCCAACCACAAATGGATCAAGCTGACGTGAGGTTGATGCTAAAGGATCAACAGCTGGATAAATACCTAAAGATGCAATCTGACGTGAAAGCACAATAGTGGCATCTAGGTGAGCGAATGTTGTTGCAGGGCTTGGATCAGTCAAATCGTCTGCAGGAACATAAACAGCCTGAACTGAAGTGATTGATCCTTTCTTGGTAGATGCAATACGTTCCTGTAACACCCCCATTTCCTCAGCAAGAGTTGGCTGATAACCTACAGCTGAAGGCATACGGCCCAAAAGTGCTGATACCTCAGTACCTGCCAGGGTATAACGGTAAATGTTATCGATGAACAGTAATACGTCTAGACCCTCATCACGGAATTTTTCTGCTACGGTTAAACCAGTTAAGGCAACACGAAGACGGTTCCCTGGTGGCTCATTCATCTGACCATAGATCATTGACACCTTATCAATAACCTTTGATTCCTGCATCTCATGGTAGAAGTCATTACCCTCACGAGTACGCTCTCCCACACCAGTGAATACAGAAAGACCTGAGTGAGCTTTAGCGATGTTGTTAATAAGCTCCATCATGTTAACGGTCTTACCAACACCTGCACCACCGAACAGACCTACCTTACCACCCTTAGCGAAAGGACAGATAAGATCCATAACCTTAATACCGGTTTCTAGAATTTCAGTGGTTGATGACTGTTCTGAATAAGTAGGAGCCTCTCTGTGAATAACCCACTTTTCTTTTTCACCAATTGGGCCGCGCTCATCTACAGGCTCACCAAGCACGTTCATAATACGACCTAAAGTCTCTCGACCTACAGGAACCTTTACGCCAGCACCTGTATTAACTGCTTCAAGTCCTCTTGAAAGACCATCTGATGATCCCATGGCAATACAGCGTACAATACCGCCGCCAATCTGCTGCTGAACCTCAAGGATCAGATCCTGACGGTTTTTACCATCACCTTTAACCTCAAGGGCATCATATAGATCAGGGATCTTTCCTTCTGGGAATTCAACGTCAACAACTGCACCGATGATCTGAACGATCACACCTACATCACCAGCGCGATTTGAAGTTTCAGCCATTTTTAATTCCTCTTAATTATTTAAACTGCTGATGCACCGGATACGATGTCATTAAGTTCCATCGTAATACCTGCCTGTCTGGCTTTGTTGTATTCAAGCTGTAAATCACATACTAGTGTTTCAGCATTATCCGTTGCAGCTTTCATTGCTACCATTCGAGCAGCCTGCTCAGAAGCCAGATTTTCAAGTACTGACTGATAAACCATCTGCTCCACGTAACGTTTAAGCACAATTTCAAAAATATCTTTTGGCTCAGGCTCGTAAATGTAGTCCCAGTGACGCTGAGCTATCTGATCATCAGAATGCTCAAGAGGTAACAACTGACCTACAATAGGTGTCTGTACCATCGTATTTTTAAAATTATTGAAAGCTATATATATGGCATCAACCTCGCCATTCATATAGGCATTAGTCATTACGGAAATTGCGCCAACCAATTTCTCAGGTTTTGGATCATCACCAAAACCACTGTGACGGGCAATTACTTCAATACCACTGTGATTAAAGAATCCAGACGCCTTTGAGCCTAATAAGGCAACCTTAATTCCTGCACCATTGTCTGAAAATTCTTTCATTTTTTTTGTGACAGCACGAATAAGGTTGATATTCAGACCACCACAAAGACCTCTATCAGTAGAAACAACAATGAAACCTACATTCTTGATTTCTCGTGTTTCCATAAATGGATGATGGAACTCACTGTGACTTGAAGCAATATGGCTGATGATGTCACGTAAACCTTTTGAATAAGGACGTGCCATACTCATCTTTTCCTGAGCCCGGCGCATTTTGGAAGCGGCAACCATCTGCATAGCACTAGTTATCTTCTGAGTGTTCTTCACTGAAGATATCTTAGTACGTATTTCCTTAGCACCTGCCATTATGAGATCTCCTAACTAATAAGACTGTGTAGCCTTGAAGTCTTTTACTAATGCAGTAAGCTTTTCAACTATCTCATCGTTATAGTCTGGCTTAGCATCAATATCCTTTAAAAGATCTTCATACTTAGAATGAGCGAATTCTAAAATTGCCTTCTCAAATGGAAGAACCTTGGCTAACTCAACATCTTCTAAGAATCCTCTTTCCGCTGCAAAGATAACCAGAGCCTGTTCAGCAACTGACATTGGAGCATACTGGTTCTGCTTCATAAGTTCAGTTACCTTCTGACCATGATCTAGCTGTTTTCTTGTAGCTTCATCAAGATCTGATGAGAACTGTGCGAAAGCTGCAAGTTCACGATACTGAGCTAATGCGGTTCTGATACCACCTGACAGTTTCTTAATGATCTTGGTCTGAGCAGAACCACCCACACGTGATACTGAAATACCAGGATCTACAGCAGGTCTTACGCCAGAGTTAAACAGACTGGTAGTCAAGAAGATCTGACCGTCGGTAATAGAAATTACGTTTGTTGGAATAAATGCAGAAACGTCACCTGCCTGAGTTTCAATAATAGGCAAAGCAGTTAAAGAACCGGTCTTACCTACAACCTTTCCACCTGACAGTTTCTCAAGATATTCAGCATTAACTCTTGAGGCACGCTCTAAAAGACGTGAGTGCAGATAGAAAACATCGCCAGGGAAAGCTTCACGCCCTGGTGGACGACGAAGTAGAAGGGAAATCTGACGATAGGCTACAGCGTGTTTTGAAAGGTCATCATAGATGATAAGGGCATCCTCACCTTGATCCATGAAGTATTCACCCATAGCACATCCAGCATAAGCTGCAATGTACTGTAAAGCTGCAGTATCAGATGCTGATGCAACCACTACGATGGTATTTGAAAGAGCACCTTCCTCATCAAGTTTTCTTACAACTGATGCAATTGTAGATGCTTTCTGACCAATAGCGACGTATATACAGCGAACGCCGTACTTAACCTGATTGATAATGGTATCAATTGCAAGAGCAGTCTTGCCAGTCTGGCGGTCACCAATAATAAGCTCACGCTGGCCACGTCCGATAGGAACCATTGAGTCAACAGCCTTGTAACCAGTCTGAATTGGCTGAGATACACTCTGACGGGCAATAACGCCAGGGGCAATTTTCTCTACTGGGTAGAAAACATCAGTAGTAATTGGTCCTTTTCCATCAATTGGCTCGCCTAAGGCATTTACAACTCTACCTAAAAGTTCTTTTCCCACTGGTACTTCAAGAATACGACCAGTAGAGTGAACTTTCATACCTTCAGACAGATGGTTGTAAGGTCCTAAAACAATGGCACCAACAGAATCTCTTTCAAGGTTCAATGCAAGACCGTAAAGATCATTACCAAACTCAAGCATTTCACCCTGCATAACGTTGGACAGACCGTGAATTCTTACGATACCATCGTTTACAGAAACGATAGTACCCTCATTTCTCTGCTCTGTCACAACTTTAAACTGCTGAATTCTCTGTTTAATTAACTCAGCAATTTCAGTTGAATTTAATTGCATTATTTATCCTCTTCTTATCTGAGGGTTGATGACAAATTAGAAAGACTTGTTTTAATGCTGGCATCAATAACCTTATCGCCAACTTTTAAAACCGCACCACCAATCAGTGCTTTGTCAATTTTTACATTCAAATTGACCTTGCTACCGTATTTTTTGGCCAGTTTATCTTTCAACAAATCTATTTCGCTTTCTGACAAGACTCTTGCACTAACCAGTTCTGCTTCAATGCACTTCTCGTGTTTCTCTTTGAGTCTTACAAATTCAGCGTATATCTCAGAAATAACCTCAAAGCGATTATTCTCACCTAATATCCTTACAAAGTTGATGCCTTCCTCATCTAAGACATCTTTGAGGAGGGATATCAGGATATCTGAAGCTGCGTTTGAATTTGGAGCAAGTTTCAGAGAATCCATAAAAAATTCATTTTCACAGGCAAGGGACATGGCATACAGCATACTCTGCCACTTTTCTATTTTTGAAGACTCGATTGCTGCACTAAATGCAGCCTGGGCATATGGTCTTGCAATAGTCAAGTTTTCAGCCATTAACCAACCCCTTTACAGCGACTCAGAAATCTTTCTTAGCATAGCTTCATCAGCACTGAGATCGATCTTTTGAGCAATGATCTTCTCAGCACCAGCCACAGCAAGAGAAACAACTTCAGATCTTAAATCCTCACGAGCCTTGTTCTTTTCAGCCTCAATTTCACTTTTGGCAAGATCAAGGATCTTTTTGCGCTCAGCCTGTGCTTCAACAGTGGCCTTATCTAAAATCTGAGTTTTCTGTTTATTAGCTTCTTCGATGATCTTCTGAGCTTCAGCTTTTGCCTTTCTGAGAGTTTCTTTAGCATTCTCATTGGCAAGCTCAAGACTCTTTTTAGCCTTTTCAGCCGCAGTCAAACCGTCATCAATTTCTTTCTGCCTCTTTTCAAGAGCCTTAACAAGAGGTGGCCATACCCACTTCATGCAAAGGAAGGCAAAAATTAAAAATGCTACTGCCTGACCGACAAAAGTTGCATTAATTTCCAATCTTTTTACCTCTGAATTTAACTAGACTACAGAGTAAAAATTAACCTGCTACAGCAAACATTAAGTACATGCCAAGACCAACACCGATCATAGGAATAGCATCAACCAGACCCATTACAATGAAGAACTGTGTACGAAGCATTGCTAGCAGATCAGGCTGTCTAGCAGAACCTTCGAGGAACTTGCCACCTAAAATACCAATACCAATTGCAGCGCCGATAGCAGCTAAGCCCATCATCAGACCCGCAGCAAGGTAAATTAATTCCATTTTTTATCTCCTTGTAACAACAAAATTAATCGTCTTCACTTGCCATAGACAAGTAAACAATAGTTAAAACCATGAATATGAATGCTTGCAAAGTAACAATCAGAATATGGAATAGAGCCCAAGGCACATTAAGAACCCACTGTACCCACCATAATGGCAGCAGAGCAATCAGAATAAAAATCATTTCACCTGCATACATGTTTCCAAAGAGTCGAAGACCAAGCGAAATTGGCTTTGACAGGAGTGAAACACCCTCAAGCAGGAAGTTAACCGGAATAAATGCCCAATGATGGAAAGGATGCAGTGTTAGACTCTTCAGGAATCCTGATACACCGATGTTTTTAAATGAGAATGCAAAAATTAGCAGGAAAATACAGAATGCCATAGAAAGGGTTACGTTCACATCAGCAGATGGTACAACTCTGAAATATGGAATTCCTAATTTTTTAGCAATTTCTGGTATTAAATCAATTGGTAACAGATCCATCAGATTCATGAAAAAAATCCACATGAATACTGTCAGTGATAATGGTGCAATAAGTTTGCTCTTTCTTTTGAAAATGCTCAGTACTGTATTCTGCACAAATTCAAAAATCATTTCCATAAAACACTGGAACTTGGTTGGAACACCACTTGTGGTTCTTTTAGCGGCGTGTCTGAAAATTAAAAGGAAGATAATACCAAGAATTACAGTCAGTCCCAATGAATCAAGATTCAGTGTATATGGATTTATTATCTGTGATTCCTTGCTTTCAGAATGATGTGCATAGCACACACCCTGTCCTAAATCTGTAAGCTTACATTTGGTTACAGGAACCTCAGCAAGGCATTTTTCCGTATTTTCAGCGTTTTGGGTCATACAGACACTGAAAGCTTCTGTATCTACAGGCTTTACACTATCTACAACTGAAAAATCTCTCAGATCTATCTGTAAAAAGTGTAAATGGTGGGAAATGTAACCTTGAGAATTACTCTCTGACATAGCTATATATCCTAAGTAAGGTAATGATCTATATTAAAATACATTACAGATATTAAAATTTCCAACAACTAGATGAAAAAGTACGACTTTTTTAAATGAATGTCAAAATCAAATAGTTAAAAATTGGATATTAAGCCTTAAAACATTCAAAAATTATAAAAATGTGTAATTGTTATTCACATTTTTGTCTATTTGACAGCACAGATAATATAACGTTAAACATCACTGTCAGTACAAAAGTCAGAATAACTATCTTGTTGTTCAGTTCCAAATAGTTAAAACTAAAAAATAAAAGAAATATAACCAGACAGAACTTCATCACAGTTGCATAGGTTATTTCATACATTACAAAACCAGCAGATAAATTACGTTTTTTATTTCTAAAGTAAATGTAACAGTCATACAAGAAAGTTATAAAAACAATTAAAAATCCATCTGCACATGATATTAAAAACAGATAATTATCTTTTGAATTTACAAATGCTAGTAGCTGAGTAAAAGCTACAAGGCATACAAAAAACACTAAATATGAAGTAAATATTTTTTTTGATATTTGCATGTAAAAAATTAAATAAGGCACATAAAGTGCCTTATAAAAAACTATTCAACATTAAAGAATGAAATTAAACTCTCAAGCTGTTCTTTACTGGTGTAGGAAAGTGTAACCTTTCCTTTGTCTTCACTTGAAGCATTAAACTTTACTTTTATTCCAGACAGTTTTGAGCTTAATTCCTGAGACCAGTTTTCAAAGTTATCATTGGTATATCTTATTTTACTCTTGCTTTCAGTATCTTCTTCAATACCATTTTCCTTGATACTTTTAACTAAAGATTCAGTCTGTCTTACAGATAAATCTTTTTTTATGACATACAACGCTGCCTTTAACTGTTCCTCAGGTGAATCTAATGACAGAATGACTTTGGCATGACCTAAAGATAACTGGTTCTTTTCAACCAGCTCTTTTACATCATCCTGAAGATTGTTGAGTCTTAGAATATTTGCTACAGAAGAACGTGATTTACCGAGAGTTTTTGCAAGTTCTTCCTGGGATAAACTGCATTCTTCAATCATCAGGGCAAATGCTCTAGACATTTCCAGTGGATTTAAATCTTCACGCTGAATATTTTCTATAAGTGCAACAGCATAGCTGTTAGTTTCAAGATCATCTCTTACAAGACAAGGGATCTTTTCAATTCCAGCTATTTTGCAAGCTCTATATCTTCTTTCGCCACAGATAATTTCATACCTATCATCTTCAGATGATTTTTTTACTAAAAGAGGCTCTAAAAGACCATGTTCCTTAATTGACTCAGAAAGTTCATTAAGACTTTCATCATCAAAATTTTTTCTAGGCTGATAAACAGAAGCTTTAAGTTTTTCAGTTTCAATTTCCACTACTGAATTCTTTGCATTTAAAGTTTCTGTAGCAGGAGTAGTAACATTAACAACCTCTGCATCATTGCTTTCAGTAGTATTTTTCTCAGACTCTTCATGAGCTTTCTTTGCTTCACTTAACAGTGAGCTTAATCCACGACCAAGTCCTGCCATTTTTTTATTACCTTAATATTTAATTATTTACTTGATTTTTCAATCACTTCAGCTGCAAGTGATAAATAAGCCTTTGATCCTACAGAAGACTTATCATAATACATTGCTGGTTTTCCATAACTTGGAGCTTCAGCAAGTCTTACATTTCTTGGAATGATTGTTTCATAAACCAAATCGCCAAAATTATTCTTAAGTTCATTAGAAACATCAGTAGATAATCTGTTTCTATTGTCATACATAGTACGCAGAATACCTTCAATCTTAAGGTTATGATTTATTGCACTTGCAAGCTGTTCGATTGTTTCAATCAGTAATGTTAGACCCTCAAGCGCAAAATACTCACACTGAAGAGGTACTAAGATAGAATCTGATGCACATAGAGCGTTAACTGTAAGAATATTAAGTGAAGGAGGGCAGTCAATAAGAATAAAGTCATACATTCCATCAACTGTTGCTAGTGCCTTCTTTAAAAAGGTTTCCCTGCCGTACTTTTCTAAAAGTTTGACTTCAGCAGCAGTTAAATCCTCATTTGAAGGAACTATGTGGTATCCGCCTTCAGTCTTTTTTTCAATAACATCGATAATGTTATCTCCATCAATGAGGACACTTGTCATTGATTTTTTAAGACCAAATTTTGAAACACCACTGGCCATAGTTGCATTACCCTGTGGATCGCAATCTAATACCAGAACCTTTTTGTTCATGGCAGCAAGTGATGCACCCAAATTAACACAGGTGGTGGTTTTACCTACACCACCTTTCTGATTGGCAATTGATATGATTTTGGTCACTTTCTTCAATCCTTATTTATTCATCAATCTTGATGAAAACTGCTTGTCTTACAGCATCCAGACCTGGTACTTTTAAATCTACTTTTTTTATAATCTTAGCATGAGCTGGCAAATCGTTAATTTCTTTTTGATCAAGATTTGCTTTCATTGCTATAAAAATACCTTCTCTTGAAATTAAATCCCCGCACCAATTAACAATTTTTTCTAATGGTGCAAATGCTCTGCTCAAGATACATTCAAATTTATTCTCTAAAGATATATCCTCACAGCGGGAATGTATTATCTCTACATTCTTGAGATTTAATGAAGTAGATGCAAACTTAACGAACGATAATTTCTTGGCGATAGAATCAATAAGAGTAAATTTTTTATCAGGATTGAGTATAGCAAGAACTAATCCAGGAAAACCTGCACCTGTTCCCACATCAGCAAGATTATTTCCTACATCCTGAATTAAAGGACTTATTACAGCACTATCCAATATATGAAGAACAACCATCTTCATTGGATCATCAATAGCAGTCAGATTGTATGCCTTGTTCCATTTACAAAGCATAACTACTAAATCAGTCATTTTCTGAATCTTTTCATCATCGTATTTAATTTCTGTTTCTTTTAAAAGGTCTGAAATTTTCTGATAAATCAAAGAACTGTCTACTGTCTGCTGCTTTTGAACCATAAAAAAGTCTCTTAGTTTTTACCAAGTAAATTCAATTTCTTCAAGTGTACTAACAAAATTGAAATTGCTGCTGGAGTTACACCTGAAATTCTTGAAGCTATACCAATAGTTTCTGGCTTGTACTCATTTAGTTTCTGAGCAACCTCATTTGATAATGCCTTAATATTCTTGTAATCAAAATCAAGGGGAAGAAGGGTTTGCTCGTTAACTTTCTTCTTTTTTATATCCTCTAGTTCCCTCTGGAGATACCCCTGATATTTTACCTGAATTTCAACTTGTTCTATAGCTTGCTCAGTTTTAGCTAAAGGCTCAATTTCAGATACACTCACAAGTGATTTTAGGTTGACTTCAGGTCTTCTTAAAATTTCCTCAAGACTCTGTTCCTGAGATAAAGGTGTTTTCAGAATGGTGCTTACCTTTTTACCAAGATCTGATGATGGCTTTACGGATAATTCTCTTAATCTTGCTTTTTCTTTTTCAATCTGATTTTGCTTATCTTCAAAGAACTTCCATCTTTCATCAGAAATTATTCCAAGTTCACGTGCCTTTGGAGTAAGTCTTAAATCAGCATTGTCCTCACGCAGAATAAGTCTGTATTCAGCTCTTGATGTAAACATTCTGTATGGTTCTTTTGTACCTAAAGTACACAGATCATCCATTAAAACACCTACATATGCTTCATCACGTCTTGGGAACCAAGGCTTTTCTCCCTTTACATAAAGACCTGCATTTATACCTGCTAAAAGTCCCTGAGCTGCAGCCTCTTCATAACCAGTAGTACCATTTACCTGACCGGCCAAGAACAGTCCAGGGACTTTCTTTGACTGCATTGATACTGATAGTTCACGAGGATCATAGAAGTCGTATTCAATTGCATAACCAGGTCTTGCAATAACTACATTCTCTAATCCCTCAATAGATCTGATGAAATTCTCCTGAACATCAAATGGTAATGATGTGGAAATACCATTTGGATAAACAAGTGGTGAGGTTAAACCTTCTGGTTCAATAAACACCTGATGAGAAGTTCTGTCAGGATATCTTACAATTTTATCCTCAATAGATGGACAGTATCTTGGTCCTACTGAATGAATGATTCCAGAATAAAGAGGACTTCTATCTAAACCACCACGAATTATTTCATGAGTTTTTTCATTCGTTTTGGTGATATAGCATGGAACCTGTGTAGGATGAATCTTTTCCTCATTCAGGAATGAAAAAGCAGGTTGTGGATATTCTGGATCCTGCTTTTCCATTTTTGAGTAATCAATTGTATTGGCTACAAGACGTGCAGGAGTACCGGTTTTAAGTCTTCCAACCTTAAGTCCTAATTCTTTTAAATTTTCTGCTAATTTAACAGATGCAGGATCACCTGCTCTACCTCCTGAATAGTGCTCAAGACCAATATGAATAAGTCCATTTAGGAAGGTACCACAACAGATAATTACTGCTTTACAGGTAAATTCTATTCCAGCTGCAGTTTTAACACCGGTAATTGTCTGATCTTTATAAATGATCTCAGTCGCAGGTTGTTGAAAAATTGTAAGATTAGGATAACTCCAAAGAGATTTTCTCATAACCTCTTTATATAAATGTCTGTCTGTTTGAGCTCTGGTTGCTCTTACAGCAGGACCTTTTGAGGAATTGAGTGTTCTGAATTGAATACCTGCTTTATCAATGGCCTCAGAACATACACCACCCATAGCATCGATTTCTTTAATAAGGTGACCTTTACCTATACCACCAAATGCTGGATTACATGACATTTCGCCAACAGTTTCAAGATTGTGAGTTAGCAGAAGAGTTTTACATTTCATTCTTGCAGAAGCAGCAGCCGCTTCGATACCAGCATGTCCTGCACCAATTACTATAACGTCAAAATTTCTAAAACTGTTCATTTATAAAATTCCTGGGATCTGATTTTAAAAAATCGCTGAACTGTTTAATTTAAGTTTTCCACAAAAATGAGGTTTCGAGTATTAAGAATAAGAAAATATTAATTTATTAATATATATTTCTTAATATGATTATTATTAGTTAGGCAAATTCTGTGGATTTATAAATTTGTCTTTAATTTTCAAAAAGTTATTTAAAAACTAAAAATAAGGAAAACCTGTTTTTTGCTTTGGAAAAGTTGTGGAAAAATAGTTGGTTTTAAACAATATAAAAATTATACGTGTTTAACTACTAAGTTTTCAAATGCTAATTCAATACTTTTCTTTACATTTTCCACAGTTTTTCAACAGGTGCTATTTTACAAAAATATGAGCCATGTTTGAGGTTCAACTTAAACTATTTTTGTAACTTTTCCATTTAAACAGTTTTAAGATCTTTAAAACTCAGGTAAATTCATGTTATTACGCATGTTGCACGATAGTGTTAAAAAAAAAGTTAAACACTCGAGTTTCCCAGATAAAAAATTTAATTAAATCCAGATCTACTCTTGGATTG
>JBJEWY010000119.1:0-18199 GCA_051885305.1 Succinivibrio sp.
AGCGTCTTGGTCTTGTAAAAAGTAGTACTGATGATGGATCGGTAAAGACATTTTTTAGATATGGAGTCTTATCTACATAGTAATGACCTTTGTTTCTTAATGAAGCAAAGTCCTCATTGCCAACTGGTAATGGTTTGAATGTCTTTACGCTCATTTATGATTTCCAAAAAATGTTTATTTTCTGTAATTTTAGCTGATTTTACAGTTAATTCAATGTTACTAAATCTATATCGAAATGCTCATTCATTTTTATTTCTCACTGGATACTAATGCGAAGGATGGACATTATTGACGGCAACATATCTAATTTCTAGCACAGATAATCTTGAGAAGACAGAAACTGTCTGTACATTGCACTTCAGATCATGTCTTTTCTGAATGCAAGAAAAAAAATCGTGGCTAAAGAGAAAAGGAAAAAATAAGGTGACAAAAACGAAAAAAGACAGCACATGCTGTCTTCCTCTATCTTGGTGCCCAGGACGAGACTTGAACTCGTACTCCTTGCAGAACTACCCCCTCAAAGTAGCGTGTCTACCAATTTCACCACCTGGGCAACGGTGACTATGATAACAAATTTTCTTGCTTTGTAAAGACTACATTTAACTTTTTTTTGCTTTATTTATACGCATCGTTATCAAAGCTGATATATATGCCTTTTGCTGATTTTCTTAAATTAAGGAATTTCTCTAAAATAAAACTGGTACTTATCTGACCTCGCTAATCAGCTGAAAATTGTATTTACAAGCAATATATACAAAAGCGTTCCAGCACCAATAGAGACCATCATATTTTTAAATATGATGTGTACGGTTGCTGTTACTGCTATACAGAGAGCATATGGAGTTGCATCAGATACAGTGAGATCTTTGCAGCAGTACACCAAGATCATACCAAATACTGCAGCAGGAAGTGCCTTCCCAAGATATGAAACACATCCTGGAAGTTTACCTTTTCCAAACAGCACAAATGGCAGAAAACGCGATATCTGCGTTGCTATTATACATAGGCTTATAGTCAGACACTGTTCTGTTAAATTCTGCATTTTAATTCACCTTTTACTGCTAAATATTTTCTGAAAACTAAAAGCAATGTAAGAATTGCGCCCATTGATATAAGAAGAAAATTATCTTTTCCTGTAAATACGAGAGCAGAAATGGTACATAGAAGCCCCATTGCTCCTGTACGATAGCTTCTGCTTTTTAACAGATGATCGACAAAAATAACGGTAAAAAGAGCTGTCATTACAAACTCAAGACCTTTGATTTCAAATTCTATTGAGTTACTTAAAAGTCCGCCAAGTGTGGATCCAGAAACCCAGTAAAAGTGGTTTAAAAAAGTGATCCAGAAATAGAACCATCCTCTGTCTATATTCTGAGGGATCTTTGAAGTAAAGTTGAGTGCAAAACTCTCATCGCACATACCAAAAATGATGTAATACTTTTTAAGTCCTATACCTCTGAATTTTTCAAGCATAGAAAGACCATAGAAGATGTGTCTTGCCTGTACGATAAAAGCCGTTACAAAAATACTCACAGGAGCAAACGTTGAGAGCATCATCGAAGCTGCAATAAGCTCTAAAGAGCCGGCGAAGATCACGAGACTCATGAGCATAGGATAGACAAAGGAAAAGCCTAAGGCATTCATGTAAAATCCATAGGCAAAGCCTATAAAGTAAAAGCCACCCAGTATAGGAATTGTATAGGGAAAGGCATATCTTAATGCTTGCAATATCATAGTAACGAACTTTATAATTAACAAAACACAAACTATATTAAACAGTATACTGAGTATAATACCGTTAGATATAGTTAATCAATCGTTAATTATATTTAATAGTAAAAAAAAAAATATGGACATCAATCAGGTCATCTCAAGAAATCTTCAGCATTTAAGAGCTCAGACAGGTATGAGTCTTGGCAAGCTTTCTGAAAAGACAGGTCTTTCAAAAGCAGTGCTGTCGCAGATTGAAAAAGGCAATTCAAACCCCACCATAAATACCATCTGGAAAATTGCAGAGGCCTTCGGCGTCACCTATTCAGCACTACTAGAATCCAAAAGAGTAACTGTTGAAAAGGTGTCATATGAGGATCTTGCATTTCAGAAGGACGATGAGACCCACTACCGAATCGGATGCTATTTTTCCAGCAATCTTTCAAGAAATTTTGAACTGTTTCTTCTTGAACTAGACCCTGGCGTTGAGCATGTTACAGACGGACATAAAAAAATCTCCGAAGAGTATCTGTTTGTAAAGGACGGAGAGATAGAGATGGTGATTGGTAATTCTACTTTTCACCTAAAAGAGGGCGACAGCATGACCTTTGATGGTCAGGCACGTCACATGTACAGAAATGCATCAGATAAGATTGCAAAGGTCTACTGCATCAACTACTACCCCTCATAAAGGATGATGACCTATCTTTTGAGAGATCGGCCTTAAAATACAAAATCTCTTTTGTGATGCTTTATGAAGATATGTTCCTATTGTCATTTAGAGCGGAACAAAACTTTTCACAGGCTCATAACCTGAATTTTTGAACCTGTGAAAAACAATTGTTATTAAAAGGCAATGATGAAAGAATATGTTCAGTTAATAACTGTATTTCCTTTCATGAGCTTTCAGAAGTTTTTCCTCCTGCCCAGTCAGAAGTTTATTATAGATAACATCATATAAGAGCACATTCTGAACATAAAGACGAGTCTCCTTAAACGGAATATTCTCAATATACATAGCAGGATCTCTCTTTCTGCCATCTGTAGACTTCCAGATCTTAATGCGGCTAGGTCCGGCATTGTAGGCTGCCGCCGCTAAAATTCTGTTATTGTCAAATCTGTCGAGCATATCCTTAATATAGGCAGCGCCAAGTCTTATATTGTTATCAGGAATTGTCAGATCTCTATCTCCTGAATATGACCAGCTGTTCTTCTTTGCTACCATCTTTGCAGTATTTGGCATCAGCTGCATTAAACCTACCGCGCCTACAGGAGACTTGATGGTTGGATTTAGCATACTCTCCTGACGAGAGATGCCATACAAAAATGAAATTGGAACCTTAGTGGCATATGAGTATTTCTTATACAAATTCAGATATGGCTTTGGGAATCTGTAATCAAGTGCACTCCATCTCTGTCCTGCAATTACAGATGAAATGGCATAACCGATATTACCTGTTGATAAAGCCCATTCTGACATCAGCATGGCTTCATCGTCTGTACCTGTTTTGGCTATCTCTCGCCACTCAATGGATGCATTATTGTCATTTAAAGCCTGAAACTCAAAAAATCTGATGGCAGCCTGATTGTTTTTTACAGTATCAGGCCAGTGTGCATCTTTTGAGAGTTTCACATGATTAAATGGCAGAGCCTTGCCACATTCCTGAGCTGCCAAGAAACCAAAGAAGCTTCTGTCTTTTGCAACTTCTTCAAGAAGTTGAGCAGATTCTTCAATTCTACCTGTCTCTTTAGCCGAGCGAGCCTTCCAGTAACGCCAGTTAATCTGGGATTTATCAGTATCTGAGAGATGATCATACAAATCATATACAACATGCCACTGACTGAACCAGATAGCACGTCTCATACGCATCAGTTTGATATCCTCAGACCAGACTACAGCAGGCAGATACTTATCCACCCATGCAACCTCATCCTCAGTTGACTGTCTTCCTAAAAATCCCTTGGCAATGATCTGAAAGATCTCAAGCTTTTCTGTATCGGTTACGGAGAATTTTTTTGAAAAATCTGCAAACTGCGGAGTGGCATTTTTAGGATCAAGATTGGCGTAACGCTTGAAAATAAGAACACCGGCCCGTCTTGTATCTTCATCTTTAGGTTCTAGTGAAACTACTTTTGACGGATCATCATAGTAGTTCATCTCTGTCATTATTCTTGTGGCAAATGAGGTGTCTGCCATAGAGAGAGCCATACTTTTGGTGGTATCAGCATAGTTTCTTGTAATATACAGTCGTTCAAACTTCTCTCGACGCATTTTCTCATTTAGATAGCCGTTAGAGCTCCATAAATAAATGAGTCCGCCGCATTCCTGTGGATATGGTTTGAAATTCAAATACATTCTGGTTGCAAATGCCGAGGCACTAGCATCAGCAATTCCCCGCTGCCAGCGAGCCTCATAATACCTGCACTGAAGAGAACGCTGTTTCTGAGTAAGTGAGGACTCATCGCTGAAAGGTTTCTCTCCTATCAGATCAGAAACTTTTTTGAACTGGCCGATATGTGAAAGGTAATCAATATATTTGGTTCTTAGAAGTTCAGCTAATTCCTGATGCTTTTTGGAATCAATAAACTCTTTTGCCTTCTTATATTTGCTTATATGAGGATCGGTTGCAAGATACCAGTAATCAACCCAGATGGCTAAGGGGTAATCACTTAAAAAATTGTTCTTGATGTATAAGGCAGTCTTGGCATCTCCTTTCTTTACAGCAGTTTTTGCATCCTGAAAATACCTGCGCTGTTTTTTAAGTTTATCTGTTAAAGGCAGAAGCGGATTTTCAGCATCACTGTAATTTTCAACCACAAATGTTGATGGCTGTGCCATAGAAGATTTAGCTACCACTGTTGTGGCAGCTGCAGCAGGAGCTGAAACGGTATTCTTTGCAGTCTTCTTCCTGCTGTTTAAGGAGTTTCCCTTCTTTGTCAGTTTTTCAAGCTGAGCTTTTCTCTGCTTTGCTGTTGGTTTCTTGCTTTTCTTTGAAGATATAACTACCTGTTTCTGTTTGTTCTTTTTAGAACTGTCAGCTTTTGTTTTCTGTTTGTTCTTGTTTTTTGAGGAACTGCCTTTTGCAGCAGTTTTCTTTCCCTTGGATGATGCAGAAGTTTTATTAGCTGAAGTGTCCTTCTTTACAGCACTAGATGCGCTCTGGCTCTGTGCAGCAGTGGCATATGCACCACCTGTCATTGAAATTGGAATAAAAAAGGCTGCAGAAAGTAGCAGCACTTTAATTATATTTTTTAACATTGTAACTGACTCTTGCCCTTGTGTTTTTACTAGATTATACGGCAAAAGCCAGTCAATGTAAGTATCATGCTCGGTTAAATACGGTGTAATATCCAATTATGAGGAGCACTGCAATAACCGTTGTCAGCACATAACGGTAATAGTAATAAAGTTTATCACTGACTTTAAAACCTTTTCCCTTATTAGCCTCTGCTATATAACGATTCCACCCCATCCCTGATTTTGCGCAGACAAAAAGCACAAATACAAGAGATCCTATTGGCAGGATATTGTTAGATATCAGAAAGTCACAGAAATCAGTGATACCTGTATTTGAACCTATGATATGAACATCACTTAAACGGTTAAATCCAAGTACAGGCAGAACCGCTAAAAGTAAAACCACGAGAAAATTATTCAGTACAGCTTTGCGTCTTGAGATATTGAACAGCTCAAGGTTTGCCGCAATGATATTTTCAAATACGGCAATCAGAGTTGACACTGCTGCAATCAGCATAAACAGAAAGAATAAAGTTCCCCAGAATGATCCGAAATGCATGTTTGAGAACACAGTTGTCATGGTGACAAACAACAGATTAGGACCTGCATCTGGTGCAATACCATAGGTAAAACAGGCAGGGAAAATCACAAGACCTGATAACAGAGCCACCATCGTATCAAGGCCAGCAATAAAAATAGCCTCGTTTAAAAGACGATGGCGATCGGACATATAACTTCCGAAAATAGCAATACCGCCCATACCAGTTGAAAGAGTAAAAAAGGCCTGACCCATGGCAGCCCACACAGCCTCTCCGAAATTGTTCTGAAGCTTGTCAAAATCAGGTTTTAGATAAAAAGATATACCTTCTTTGAAACCGTCCATAAAACAGGAACGCAGTGCCATGAACCCCAAAAGAAGTACAAGAATGATCATAAGCGGCTTGGTATAGCGTTCTACGCCCTTTACCACCCCCAAACCTACAATCATGAAGGCAAAGGCGACAACCGAGGTCATGCACAGATACAGAGTTACAGGATCTGCCAAAAGACTTTCAAAGTTGTTTACAGCATGTTCCTTATCAAGACCTGATGCAACAGATCCTGACGCAAATGTCAGAAAATAGTACAGCATCCAGCCTGTGATAATGCCATAAAAAGACATCAGGATGTAATTGCCAGACAACTGCCACCACTTGTTTAAGTGCCATCTGCTTTTTGGTTTTTCTAAGATCTCATAGCATTTTGCAACTGATGCTCTTGATGCTCTGCCAATTGCCAGTTCAACAGTTAAAAGAGGAATGCCAAGTGTTATCAGAAAGAACAGATAGATAAGCACAAAGAAAGCTCCGCCGTACTGTCCTACAATAAATGGGAAACGCCAGACATTGCCGATACCCACGGCACATCCTGCTGCAATCAGGATAAAACCGAGTCTTGTTCTGAAAAGCTCTCTGTTAGCCATGTTTACCCCTTAATAAAAATCTGATAGTAACCTACTGCAAGAACTACCGCCACAATAGCTGTGAGGACATAACGGTAGTATGCAAACAGTTTTTCTGATAAAGCAAAGCCCTTACCCACATTACACTCGCTGATATAGCGTTTAAAGCCCATACCTGATTTTGATGTCACAAAGAGCACAAAGACTAAAGAGCCGATAGGCATGATGTTGTTTGAAACAATAAAATCAAAGAAATCAAGAATTGTTGAATCACCGCCTAAAGGATGAACATATGAGAGCAGATTGTAGCCTGTAAGCGGTAACAGACATAACAGCATAATAACTGCAAAGTTCAACACCACAGCTTTGAGTCTTGAATATTTAAGAAGTTCCATGGTTCCTGCAATAGAACTTTCAAATACCGCTATCATGGTTGATACAGCAGCTATGAGCATAAACAGGAAAAACAGAGCTCCCCAGATTGTGCCTAAAGACATGTTTGAGAATACCACTGACATGGTAATAAACAGAAGATGAGGACCTGCATCTGGTGAAATACCATAGGTAAAACAGGCAGGAAATATTACAAGACCAGATAACAGGGCTACTGTTGTATCAAGACCGGCAATAAAGATCGCCTCGTTTAAAATGCGGTGACGCTCTGACATGTAACTGCCAAAAATTGCAATAGCACCAAAGCCTACAGACAGTGTAAAAAACGCCTGCCCCATTGCAGCCCATATAGCCTTTCCAAGGTTGTTTTCCAGTTTTTCAAAATCAGGCTTTAAATAAAACTCAACACCTTCTTTGAAACCTGAAAGCGTAAAAGATCGAAGAGACATGAAAAGTAAAAGAAGTACAAGTATTATCATCAGAGGCTTGGTATACCTTTCAATTCCTTTTACTACACCTAAAGCTACCACGGTAAAAGAAAACAGTACGGTAACAAGCACGCATGAGAGCATGACAGAAGGAGAGGCTAAAAGATCATTAAAACGATCTGATGCAAATTCAATTGTTATATTCTCAGGGATCTCATTTAAGGCAAAAGAGAGAAAGTAGTAGAGCATCCAGCCTGCAACCACCACATAAAAAGCCATTAAAAAGTAGTTACCTGAAAACTGCCACCACTTGTTCATGTGCCATCTGGTCTTTGGCTGTTCAAGCTCCTCATAGCACCTTGCCATGGATGCTCTTGATGCACGGCCTATAGCCAGTTCAACAGTCAGAAGAGGGATGCCTAATGCCAAAAGGAAGAACAGATACAGAAGAACAAAATAAGCTCCGCCATACTGTCCTACAATAAACGGGAAACGCCAGACATTGCCAATGCCTACAGCGCATCCTGCTGCAATTAAAAGAAATCCAAGACGTGTTTTAAAAACCTCTCGAACCATCCATCCCTCCTTATAAGTGATCTATCGTTTATTTATATATATTATTTTGAGAATACGCCGATATAGCCCTGAACCATCAGAAGAACTACTGCAAGTGGCAGCACGTATTTAAAATAGAATCGAAGCTTAGGGCTTATTTTAAATCCGTTTCCACTGTTGGTCTCTTTCAGATAGTTATCAAAGCCCCAGCCATAACTCCATGAAGCATACAGAGCATAGATAATTGCACCTAACTCAATGATATTCTGTGAAAGAATAAAATCGTAGAGATCGAGGATCACTGATCCTTCGCCCATCGGATGCACATCAGACAGTACATTGAATCCAAGAATTACAGGCAGAGATAGAGCTGTAATTATCACAAAGTTTAAGACCACAGATGTCACACGTGAGACTTTAAAGATATCAATTAAAATACCCACCACGTTTTCAAACACTGCAATCAGGGTTGAAACAGCTGCAAACAGCATGAAAGCAAAGAAGATCCCACCCCAGATCTGGCCGTATTCCATGTTTGAGAATACTGAAACTAAAGTTACAAAGATAAGACCTGGTCCCTGACCTGGCGCCACAGAGTAACTGAAGCATGCAGGGAAGATAATGATACCTGCTAAAAGCGCAACAAAAGTATCTAAAAGAGCAATCAGAGTAGACTCAAGAATGATAGATTTCTGTTTACTCATATAAGAACCAAAAATCTGAATTGAACCTACACCAAGGCCTAGAGTAAAGAAAGCCTGTCCGATTGCAGCTGAAAATATCTCATAGAAATTATCTTTAGTGAATTTTGAAAAATCAGGATAAAGGTAATAGCTGATACCTTCTTTGAACCCACTCATAAAGCATGAACGGATAGCAAGGAAAATAAGAAGGAAAAAGAGCAGCAGCATAAGAGGCTTGGTAATTCTCTCAACACCTTTTCTAAGACCAAGTGCGCAGACACTGAATGCAGTTAGAGTAACAACAGCAGTAGAGATTATCATTACATAAGGATCAGACAGCATGCCGCCAAAAAACGCGCCTGACTGTCCCTGATCTATTACAGTCTTTGTAAAGTCTCCACGGAACATTCTTAATGCATAATAAAGCATCCATCCTGTAACCATGGTGTAAAAACCCATCAGCACGTAATTGCCAAAAATCATGAAATACTTGCTGAATCGCCACCTTGTGTTGGGTGTAAGCGTCTCAAAAGACATGCCGAGGCTTTTTCTGGAGGCTCTGCCTACAGCAAGTTCAATACTTAAAAGAGGTATACCTAGAAGAACCAGACAGACAAGGTAGATTAAAACAAACAGCGCACCGCCATACTGACCTGTAATGTATGGGAAACGCCATACATTTCCAAGGCCAATTGCACAGCCTGCGGTGATCAGAAGAAAGCCTAGTCTTGAAGAGAAAAGCTCACGTGATAATATCTTTTCCATATGTATATTCCACAAAAAAGGCCCTGATTTAGAGGGCCTTCATCTTATTAAGTCAAATAAACTTACTGCTGCTGTTGCTGCTGCTCAATGTCAGCTCTTGGAGAGTTGGCATATGGGTCAGCATCATCCTGCTGAGCAAAAGGAGGATCCTGTACATACTCAGGAACACTCTCCTCTTCATTCTGTTCCTCATTCTGTGATGCAGCAAGTTCATCAGTGATTGCCTTGATTGAAAGACGGATCCTACCGGTATTGTCAATATCAAGAACACGGACACGAACCTCATCACCAACCTGCAGATAGTCAGCCACATTTTCAACTCTCTCCTGAGTGATCTGAGAGATGTGAACTAAACCGTCACGACCAGGAAGAATGTTAACAAAGGCACCAAAGTCAGTAATTCTTACAACTTTACCGTTGTAATCTCTGCCAACCTCAACATCAACTAAAAGATCGTTGATGCGCTGAATGGCCATTTCGGCTGACATCTGTGATGATGCAGAAATCTTTACGGTACCATCGTCTTCAATATCAATCTGAGAATTGGTATCGGCCTGAATTGAGCGTACGTTGAATCCGCCCTTACCAATTACTTCCTTAACCTTGTTTGCTGGAACCTTGATGGTTACAACACGAGGAGCATAAGGAGAGAGCTCAGCTCTTGGCTCAGGAATTGCCTTGTGCATAATATTCAGGAGGTGAATACGTGCTGCATGAGCATCAGTTAATGCATTCTGCATGATCTCACGAGTGATACCATCAGTCTTGATATCCATCTGCAGAGCGGTAACACCTTCAGAAGTACCTGCTACCTTGAAGTCCATATCACCTAAATGATCCTCATCGCCCATGATGTCGGTGAGAATTGCAACTCTGTCACCTTCCTTAACAAGACCCATGGCAATACCTGCTACAGGAGCCTTGATTGGTACACCGGCATCTAATAATGAAAGACATCCGGAGCATACAGAAGCCATTGAAGATGAACCGTTTGACTCAGTGATTTCTGATACAACACGGATTGAGTATGGGAACTGTTCCATTGGAGGAAGCACGGCCTTTAAGGCGCGCTTTGCAAGACGGCCATGACCGATTTCACGACGCTTTGGAGAGCCGATAAGACCGATTTCGCCTACACAGTATGGAGGGAAATTATAGTGAAGAATGAATCTGTCTGAACGAACACCAGACATATCTTCAAAGGTCTGAGCATCGCGCTCTGAACCTAATGTACAGGTACCTATAGACTGGGTCTCACCACGGGTAAACAGAGCTGAACCATGAACTCTTGGGAGAATGCCAGTAGCAATAGTGATTGGACGGATCATGCGCTGAGTACGGCCATCGATACGTTTCTCACCTGATAAGATTCTTTCACGGACAATGTTACGCTCAAGTTCAAAGAAGATCTTGGCAATTTCGTTATCTTTCTCTGCCCATTCTTCTTTTTCAGCCTTGAGTTTCTCAGTGGTAGCCTTCTGAATTTCAGCAAGTCTGTCCTGACGTTCAAGTTTGTCAACAATCTTGAATGCATCACCGACAGCTTCTTCTGCATCAGCCTTTACTGCATTGATTAAAGCAGTGTCTTCTTCTGGTTTTACCCAGTCCCATACAGGGCGGTTAACCTGCTTTGCAAACTCTTCAATTTCTTTAATTACAGTCTGCTGCTGCTCGTGACCGTACATAACAGCACCAAGCATTACTGACTCTGGTAGGCAGTTAGCCTCAGACTCTACCATTACCACAGCCTTCTGTGAGCCGGATACAACCAGATCAAGATCTGATACCTTGCTCTCTGAAGTTAAAGGGTTCAGCACATACTGACCATTGATGTAACCTACGCGAGCTGCACCTAAAGGACCATTCCATGGCAGACCTGATGATGCTAATGCTGCTGATGCTGCGATAATAGAAATAATATCGGTTGGGATTTCAGGATTTGCTGACATTACAGTTACAACAACCTGAACCTCGTTCACGAATCCGTCTGGGAATAATGGACGGAGAGGACGATCAATAAGACGGGAGATTAAAGTTTCACCTTCAGTAGCTCTACCTTCACGACGGAAGAAACTTACAGGAATTTTACCTGCAGCGTATGAACGCTCCTGATAGTTTACTGTAAGAGGGAAAAAATCACGGCCAGCAACTTCTTCCTTACGATTGCATACAACAGTTGCAAATACTGTAGTGTCATCCATAGATGCCATTACAGCTGAGTCTGTCTGACGACCAATCGCACCGGTTTCTAAAGTTACTGTATGCCGACCATATTTAAAGGTGCGAACTATTGGTTTTAAGTTCATGTGTTAATCTCCACTTTGCCCACTATCATTTGCCTCTTTTTGTGGGCGCATATAAAAATTAGGCGGCATTTAAGCCGCCCATGCCTGACGCTAAAATTAGCGACGGAGCTTTAACTTCTCAACGATTGCGGTATAACGTGATACGTCTGAAGCTTTTAAGTAGTCAAGCAACTTACGACGCTGAGCAACAAGGCGTAAAAGACCACGACGGCTGTGGTGATCCTTCTTGTGAGCCTCAAAGTGAGGCTGAAGGTCAGTAATTCTTGCAGTTAATAATGCAATCTGAACCTCTGGATAACCAGTGTCCTGTGGGTTACGACCAAATTCTGCAACGATCTGTGCTTTCTGGGCTACTGTTAACATAGTATAAATGCTCCTTTGTGATTTACTACAAACGCTTCCACACCGATCACAAACTCAGTTGAAAGCGTGCTCATTCTACCATAACTTTTTTTATCTTTATTGTTTAAATTTAAAAAAAGCATAGCTTTTGTTAAGAATTGAGAAATCGCGCAGTTTTTACGAAATGATCTGAATTTGAACTGAAAAAAGCTTACTGCTTTTTGCTCAGTGCTGACTGAGAATAGTATCCAGAATCTATTAAAACCTTTTTGATATCATTTTTGGTAACAAGCACAGGCTCCACAAGATAGGCTGGAACAGCTGTATCACCGTTTGAGTATGAACTCGTGTCATTTACAGCTACCTGCTTTCCCTTTAGCAGTTCTTCAACCATAATGACAACGCGATCTGCAAGTTTTCTGGTATCTTTGAAAACAGACATTGCCTGCAGATCCTTTTTCATGTTTAAAACGGCATCTACATTGCAGTCCTGACCTGTAATTACAGGAAAATTCTCTCTGGTATAGCCGCGCTCGACAAGAGCTTTTACAATTCCTGATGCTAAAGTATCGTTTGCACTTAGCACCGCATCAAGTCTTTCTCCGTTTACGGCATAACCATTATTCTCAATAAGCATCTTCATGCGTCTGTATGCCTCTTCGCTTGACCAGTCGCGAGTACTTGCCTGAGCTTTTTTAATCTGACCAGACTTGCAGATAAGTCTGCCACTGTCAAAATAAGGCTTGAGAACCTCCATAGCACCGTTATAAAAATAGCTGACATTGTTATCATTGATTGAGCCGGTAAAAAACTCTATGTTTTTAGGTTCTGCTGTTTCATCAAGTTTAAGTTTTTCAACAATATAGGAAGCCTGAATCTTGCCTACCTTGTAGTTATCAAATGACGCATAGTAGGTTACAGCATCAGAATTGATAATAAGTCTGTCATATGAGATGACAGGAATTCCCCTGTCCTTGGCAGCTGACAGGACTTCAGTCATACCATCGCTTTCAACAGGAGCAATTACAAGAACGTCACAGTTATGTGCAATCATTGCATCAATCTTTGAAAGCTGATCGATGCGATCATCTTTTTTCACATAACTTAATTCGGTTTTAAAACCTGCCTTTTTGAATTTTTCTGTAAGGTTTTTACCGTCTATCTTCCAGCGGGGGGCTTCTGATGGCAGAGAGATACCAACTGTAACAGCAAAGACATCAGAGCTTAGCATTAGTGATGTTATGGCTGCTGCGCCTAGTAAAAATCCAAGTTTCATATCAGTCCACCCTGAAAATATACACTCAGCCTATATTAGGGCCTAGCATCAGTTTTTGCACTTTGTTTTTCAAATAAACAGTCTAAACTACGACGCCTGTCATGTACTTTATATTCTGGCGTCATGATAACTTAGTGTTTCTGCTTTGTGAGATTTGACTGTTCTTTGCATCCATCCTGATTTCCAAGTTCGCAGGATCTCATAAAGTACTTTAAGGCCTCAGCCTTGTCAGCCGCCGTTCCCATACCATCCCTGTACATAAAACCAGATAAAAGGCATCCTAAATGAGATGTCATTTCACATGATGAGGTAAAAAGTTTTAATGACTTCTTAAAGTCTGTCTTAACGCCCTGACCATTGGTGTACATGATCCCCAAGTTTACACAGGCAAGAGGATCTTTTAGAGAGCAGGACTTCTCATAAAGTTTAAAAGCCCTGTCATAATCCTTTTCAACACCGCTGCCATTCTGGTATATGGTTCCAAGATTGGTGCAGCCCTCAATAAGACCTCCCCTACATGCGCGCTCAAACAGGGCTGTCGCTTTTTTGTAATCCTTGGACACACCGCTACCATGAATGTACATAATTCCAAGAAGAGAACATGATTTAACATTCCCAAGCATACAGGATCTTTCATAGGCAACTGATGCTTTCTCATTATCCGGATCCTCTGTTTCCTGATAATACTGTCCAAGATTAAAACAGGCTCCAGCATCTTTCTTCTGACAGCTTAAAGTTAACAGCCTTTCAGCTTCCTTCGGATCTTTTTTGGTTCCAAGACCATTCAAATGCATCAGTGCTAGATTTGAACAGGCATTGTATTCCTTTTTGGAACAGGCATCAGAAAACAGATTTCTGGCCTTTTCGTAGTCAACTTCAACGCCTCTGCCTGTCACATACAGATTTCCAAGATTGGAACAGCCCTGCACAGAGCCAGCATCACAACCTTTTTTAAAGAAAGTAAAGGCCTTGGTGTAGTCTGCCTTGGTACCCTTTGCTGAATAATACATAAGGCCTAAATTTGAACAGCCTCTGGCATTTAGCAGATCACATGATTTTGAGTAACTCTCTACTGCCTGCTCATAATTCCCCAGCTGTTCATTAAGTACACCATACATAATGCAGCCTTCACCATCATTTAAGGAACAGGCCTTATCCAAGAAAACAGAGGCAAGATCACTATCAGGTCTTAGTTCATTGTTTCTATCACCTGACAGAACGCCTGCTTTTTTACATCCAGGTGCATTGTTCAGTTCACAGGCTCTGATGTAAAAACCGAGTGCAGCCACACTGTCTTTCAGGTAGTTTGAGGTCGTATAGAAATCACCTAAAGTCATGCAACTTTTGGCATCATTTCCAAGATTGCAGGCTCTTTCATAATAATAGACAACTCTGCCCTGATCTTTATCGATCCTGTTTCCACTGCTGTCAAAGCCCTGATTATATATGGATGCAAGTGATGTACATGCCTTAACATCACCCTTTAAACATTTTTTATCAAGCAGTTCTGTTTCACTTCGTCCGCAGGCTGTAAGCCACAGGAACAGCATAACAGCAAAGATATGAAACTTATTCTTTCTGTAAAACATCTGTTTTTCTTTTCTGTAGAAATATATGTATGTCCCTATCTATTCTATCCGCATCTAGATTTTTTTTGAATGCAAAAACATTGAGGCTGTTCTATATATATGCTATTTTCTGTGGAAAAAAAATTAGACACACAAAAAAAATGCATTTTAAAAACAACAAACTGAACAGAGCCTGTATTGCAGGAAAACTATGTTTCTTTCTATCTGGAATGGGAATTGCTCCTTGGGCGTCAATTATGCCGTTTGTAAAAGAAAGACTGGGGCTCAATGAACTTGTCTATGCCTTTACCATTTTAACTTTTGGTGTTGGTGCTGTCGTAGGAATGCCGCTTACAGGCTTTCTTGTCAGAAAATTCGGTATCAAAAAAATCCTGTTTTTCGCTTTTTTAGGACTCTACCTGTCTGTTATCACTGTAAGCATCAGTTCAATTTCCCTGTATCCGCTTCTTGCAACAGTATTCATCTGGGGAGCATCCCTAGGTACAGCTGAGGTGGCATCAAATGTTCATGGAAGCTATTTTGAGGAAATTACAGATAAACACCTTCTTTCCGGTTTCCACGCCTTTGAAACCATGGGAACACTTGTGGCAGCCTTATGTTATCCTCTGCTTTTATGGCTTAATTTCTCACTTTTTTCTGTAAGCCTGATTACAAGTATCCCCTGCCTAGTAAGTCTTTTTTTTATTGAACATTCACTGATTGACACCAACGGACAGAAGTCAAAAGCAACAGGAACTGTAAAATCACAGTCAGCATCAAAACTCATAATTCTTGCAGGTACTGCTTGCTTCTTCATGTATCTTTGTGAAGGTATGGTTTATGACTGGAGCGGTGTATATCTGCACGATAACTGCAAGGTATCTCTTGAAAGCGCATCTTTAGGTTATCTGTCATTCCAGATAGCAGTTTCCATAGCAAGATTCTTTGGTGACAGAGCAGTATCACGTTTCAGAGAAATTCCGATGCTGACAGCTGGCAGTGCTATAGCCTTTATATGTCTTTTAGTCATCGCCTGGCATAATAATCCTGCAGTTGTGATAGCAGGTCTTGCTATCCTTGGAATCGCCCTTGGAAATGTGGTTCCTATCGTCTTTTCATATGTAGCAAAAAAATGCGAAAAAGATAAGGCCAAAGCCATATCAATGACTGGTACTATAGGTTATTCAGGTGTACTCACTGGACCTGCTGTTCTTGGCCTTGCAGCCTCATTCTGGTCACTTTCTGCCATTTTTGAACTCACTGCATGCTTCATGATAATCATGGGAATAATCTGTTTTGTGCTTTTTACAGCAAAACGACAATAATTAGTCTCAGGACATGGAAATAGAATAGAAAACGATCTATTGTGAATACATGATTAGAAAAAAGACAGTAGGAGTTTTTTATGAGGAAATTCTTAGCTTCCGTTATGATCTTTACAGCATCACTGGTGTTCCTTGGTTGTGGTTCTGACGAAGCCCCAGAGGATGTAGCAGTCAGATTCACTCAAAACCTGTACAAAGCCGATACTAAAGCAGCAATGGCAATGATTGATTTTTCTCAGTCAGGCAGAGCCGATGAAAAAGCATTTTATGAAGAAGTTGAAGGCAAATTTGCAACTATCCTGCCACAGCGCAAAGCTGAAATTGAGAAAAAAGCAGGTGGCGTAAAATCAATAACAGCAAAAGCTGTCCAGACTGACGATACTGCAACCTCTTCAAAAGTCGATGTAGAGATCTGCTTTAATGGCAAATACAACGGCAAGGAATGTACCATAGAAAGTGTAAACCTTGTAAAAACAGGTGAACGTTGGAAAGTTAATCTCAAATAGATAACACAGAAAAGATAAATAAAGTATAAAACCCGTTATTGATCGTCACGACTAATAACGGTTTTGTTACGAGTTAATTTAACAAGCAGATCTTCAAAGAATTAATAAGAAACACAAATTCAAGAGACAAATACACTGTTCATACAAAAAGCAGCTTTTATCTTAAAGATTGTTACCATTATTTCTGATAACATCTGCATACCAGAAGGCTGAATCTTTAAATAGTCTTTCTTGATTACGGTAATCTACATAGATTAGACCAAACCTTGGGTCATATCCCTCAGCCCATTCATAGTTATCCATTACAGACCAGTACATATAGCCTCTGACATCATATCCCTCTTCTACCGCCTTTTTAACAGCAAGCAGATGACGATGAACATAATCTATGCGCTCATAATCGTGGATCTTGCCATCAAGCATGATCCTGTCTGTTCCCGGATATCCGTTTTCAGTGATCAGAATAGGCAGTTTGTATCGGTCCTGAAGGAATTTGACAGAATAGTAGATCCCTCTCTCATCAATAGGCCAGCCAAGTGAGTTTCTTGGACATCCGATGTACTCATTGCTCATATAATCAGAATTCTTAACATTAACTGATCCTGGTGTGTAATAGTTAAAACCAAGAAAATCTAAAGGTTTTACAAGACTGTCCAGTTCGCTATCTGTAAACAGTTTTTTTCCAAGATATTCTTCCACATCAGAAGGAACAGTGCCTAAAACAACAGGATCGATCCACCATGAAATAGAAAACGGCCCTCTTATGGAATTTGAAAAAGTAAGTTCTCTTGCATTTTCAAGGGCTTCTTCTCCCATGTTTTCTGGAATATAGACAGGACCTGTTGGAGCAAATCCTATCTGAGGAGCTGTTTTGGCGCGCTCACGAACTATTTCAACAGCTCTTGCATGAGCAAGCAGCACATTGCGGGTACATGGATAAAGAGCATTCTTATCGTCTAGAAACGGAGCATGATACTTGTCTTTGTAGCTTATTCCTATAAAACAGTTTGGTTCGTTGACAGTCATCCAGTATCTGACTTCGTCTGAAAAATTGTCCACTAAAATCTTTGTATACTCTTCAAACCACGACACTGATTCACTGTTCATCCATCCGCCTTTTTTGTAGAGTTCATATGGCAGATCCCAGTGATAGATAGTGATCATTGGCTCAATTGAAGCTTTTTTAAGTTCAGTGATAAGTCTTTTGTAGAACTCAATTCCCTTAAAATTAACTCTGCCTGTACCATCAGGTAAAATTCTTGACCAGCTTACTGAAAAACGGTAAGCCTTAAGCCCCAGTTTTTTCATCATGGCAACATCAGAACTCATTCTATGGTAGTGATCACATGCTATATGAGGAGAGTCATTGTGTTTGGTATGACCATCATAAAGGACATCCCAAATGCTTAAGCCTCTTCCGTCCTCATCATAAGCACCTTCTATCTGTGCAGCTGCAGAAGCAGCCCCCCATAAAAAATCAGATCTGAATGTCATTATACTCACCCACAAAAATGGTAACGATAACATTTTAGAAATGAGTAGTTATAAACTCAATAGATCACAATCACGGATGATTAGAAATCTCATACTGTTCTATTTCCAAATATAATTCCGATTTTCGACAGTTGTACTAATGTACACTTCTCCAAGGCCTTGATAGATA
>JBJEWY010000120.1:0-4713 GCA_051885305.1 Succinivibrio sp.
AGATTATAGATAGTCTCAGTTTTATCTATATAGATCCTGTCTTCATCATAAAAATTTATAAATGAAGCTGAGTTGCCTATGGTTTTCATTATAGAAATCTCCGATATCACATAACCATTATAGAGAATTCTAGTTTTTCTGTTTATGTTCTGCTTAACATCTTAAATAAGATTTGTGTAATAAAAAAAACATATCCCCAGCTCATGTAGTATAGCTGGGGATATTATTTGGTGTTTATACAGTGTTATGCAGAGAATATCTGATTTATCAGGCGGTTCTGCTTAATGATCTTCTTCTGAACACAAACACAGCACCTAAAAGCAGTACTAATGCCGTGCCGAAACTCAGAGCAAGAGAGTGGGTGAAGCCTGCCACTATATAACCAACAAGAGATGCTGATGCTACAGTGAGAGCATATGGCAACTGAGTATATACATGTTCGATGTGAACACAGCCAGCACCTGCTGATGAGAGCACAGTTGTGTCTGAAATAGGAGAGCAGTGATCACCAAATACGGAACCTGCCAGTGTTGCTGATAAAGAGATAATCACAAGCTCTGATCCTGATGGATCAATTGCCTGTGCTACAGTTACAACAATTGGAATCAAAATACCAAATGTACCCCAGGCGGTACCAGTTGAGAATGACAGGAAACCTGCGATGATAAAGATAATTGCAGGTAGTACTGCACCTACGAAGCCTATATCATTCTGAACAATTGAAGAGATGAACTCTGGTGCCTGTAAAAGGTCACGGGTAACACCTGAAATAGTCCAGGCAAAGGTTAGAATCATATTTGCAGGGATCATTGCCTGTACGCCGTGGAGTACACCGTCCATAAACTCTTTTAAGGTTAAAAGACGACGTGGAACCATCATTAAGAAAGCTACAAAGAGAGCACCTAAAGAGCCTAATACCAGTGATGCTGATGAATCGGTATTACCAAAGGCTGCACCTATGCTGTGGTAGGCAGGATCTTCTCCAAAATAACCACCGACGTAAAGCATAGCGAGGGTAGCAAATACAATAAGACTTAAAATTGGCACAACCATGTCGTATACAGTGCCAGAGGTTTTTATCTTGGATTCAGCTTCGCTTGTTGTGGTCTGAACATCACTTGATTTTTCAGAGCCAGAGTTTTCAGCGACTTTCTCAGCCCTAGTCATAGGACCGAAGTCAATGTTAAGCACACAGACTAAAAATACCATCAGAATGCATAAAAGAGCATAGAAGTTCCATGGAATTGCTGATACGAAAGCTCCGATATCAGAATCAAATGCATTTGTTGATTTTAAATTGGAACCCACAGCTGCAGCCCATGATGAGACTGGGGCAATAATACAGATAGGAGCTGCTGTTGCGTCAATAATATAGGCAAGTTTTGATCTTGAAATACGGTAACGATCGGTAATAGGTCTCATTACAGTACCTACAGTCAGGCAGTTAAAATAATCATCAATAAAGATGAAGGCGCCTAAGGCTGAGGTTGAGAGCAGGGCAGAACGGCGACCTTTGATTTTGGCTGCAGCCCAGTTACCGTAAGCTCTTGATACGCCTGCCATGTAGATAACATATACAAGAGCACCTAAAAGAGAGCAGAACAGTACAATATTTAAATCAAACTTGTGGCCCATAACTGTCATGGCATTCTGAATAGTGCCTAAAACAATATTGCCGTCAGTTCCTATGGTATAAATCAGTGTTCCTGAGAGAATACCAATGATAAGTGAAGAGAATACCTCTTTTGTTACAAGAGCAAGCACCACTGCAATTACTGGTGGCAGAATTGACAGTGCACCTACTGATAAAGGTTGTAAATCCATGTTTACTCCAAAACTGTGGTTTTATGCACGAGAATTATACAACCGAATAGGCAGATCTTGATTGATGCACATGTTTAGTGCTTAGTTAGGGGATATCTGTCAGGCTGTAACAGAAAGTTCTTTTGGTGCCTGACTTGCGGCATTATCAGCTGTTTTGGAAGATTCCTGATTAGAGTTCTGCTCCTGTGATCCTGTCTTTGTATTTTCCATGTTCTGCTGCTGCAGCTCTCTTTGAGCTTCTGCTAAGGTCTGCTGAGCCTGTGCTGCAACTTTAAGATCCTGACTTGATGGCTCTGCTGGTGCATGGGCTGCCTTGATCACTGTCTGCATTTTACTGATGGTTTTTTCTGGAGTATTCTCTTTTGAGACATCAATATTGACATGACCTCCGGTAGCGTAGCTGTTGCCGTCTGGCCCCTTTTCATATTCGTACTGAGGCGAGCTGGCGTAACTGCCTCCTGCACGCTGATGAGCCTGCTCATGAGCCTTTACTTCCTGATCTCGGCTTTTTAGTTCATCAAGCTCTTTCTGCTCTTCATCTGTTAAGTATTCACCATTGGATTTTTTGTCATTCTTATCAACTTTCTGTTCCTGTTTTTCCTCTTCTTTTTCTTTCTTTTCAACAGGATCTGTTGCCTCAGTTAATTTGTCACTTTCTTCACTGGCGTTTGTATTTTTATCTGTATTTATGGAGCTTACATAACCATAGGCTTTAAGTGCGGTACACTGCTTAGTGCTGTTGCAGCCTTCAGTCTTTTCACACTTTGCGCCTGATAAAGTGACGATATCATCTTTAAGGGTAGAGCAGTTCTCTTTTTCAATTTCAGAGAGCTGCTTATTTAAAGACAGAGATGCACCTGTGCTCTCGTGTGTATTGAGAACACTTAAGGTCTTATCGTATAAAGATGAACTGATATTACATGACATACAATCTCTCCTGTCATCAATATCGGCTGTTTTTTGTGCATTCTTTAATTCTTTTTAATTCAAAAGTTCAAAAAGTATATACAGATCAAATTTTGAAAATATGTGCTTTTTATAATACTCAAATGTGTGCAAGAGTGCTCATATTTAGGGCGATTGACAACTATACTTAAGAACGATAGCGATATTTTATTATCGATTATAAAGAAGGTGGACTTATGAATTTCTTGGATCAAATCAAGATAGCAAAAAAATTTATTATTTTGGTATCAGTAACTATGGCGTTACTGCTTTTAATTGCTGTTTCGTCAATTTACAAATCAGTAAATGCAGTGGGATCTGCTAATGATGTCACAAATAAGATTTTACCTTGCATTGAATCCATAGGAGAGGTTCAGAGTCTGTTTAAGGAATTTAGAATCTGTGCCATCAAACTTCCAACTGCAAACGCTGACATCCGTCAGAATCTTTTAAAGAAGTATGAGCATGAGGAAAACGCTATCAACTCTCACATCTCTACGTTGCTATTAGCTCTCAAAAAGGAGGATGTGGATTCACTTGATTCTGTACTCAAATCATATGACTCCATTGTAAAGGGTGAACTTATGGATCTGGTGAATGCAGGGCAGGTAGATAAGGCCAATACTGTTATTTCCCAGAAGCTTGTGCCATTAGGCGAAAAGTATGATGAGATTGCCTTAAAGCTTAAAAATGATCTTACCGAACGATCAACTGTAGCTGTGACCGCACTTAAAGAAGATCTTGATCCTATCTTAAACAACGTAATCATTGTGCTTGTGATTGTGATCACCACTACTTTCCTTACCATGGTTTCAAAATCAATTGCACGTCGTGTATCACGTCTTGCTAAAGCTTCTGCTCAGATTGCAAAAGGTGATCTGACCGTACAGTGTGAGCACATGGGTAAAGATGAGATTGGCTCTTTGGCCTTAAACCTCAACGATCTGGTTAAAAACCTCAATTCCATTGTCTGTGGTGTTAAAAAGGATTCTGATGTTTTAACTGATTCTTCCCACGAATTGCATGGTACCTCATCTAATATCATTTCAAAGAGTAATGATGTTTTAGATAAACTTATTACCGTGTCCTCTGCATCTGAAGAGATGGCTGCAACCTCTCAGGAAATTTCTTCAAACTGTCAGCTTGCAGCATCAAATTCAAATGAGACACAGCAGGCTGCAATTTCTGGCATGAATGTTGTTGAGCAGACAGTAAGCGACATCCGCTCACATTCTGAAAAAACTCAGCAGGATGCTCTGTTAATCTTAGAGCTTGGCAAAAAGACAGAAGAGATCAATAAGATCATTTCAACAATTGAAGATATTGCATCTCAGACCAACCTTCTTGCTTTAAATGCTGCAATTGAGGCTGCCCGTGCCGGTGAACACGGTAAGGGATTTGCCGTTGTGGCAGACGAGGTTAGAGCTCTTGCTGTAAGAACAGCAGAGGCTACAAAAGAGATCTCAACTATGATCACCACAGTAACTTCTGATGTTCAGAATGCAAACTCATCTATCACTGATACAGTAGACAAGATGAAGGTTATTGCTGACAACGCTGGTGCTGTTCAGGAAAGCCTTGAACTTATTACCAGAAAGATTGGTGATGTTAATATGCAGATCACTCAGATTGCATCAGCAACCGAGCAGCAGTCAGGTACAGCTAAGGAAATGTCATCTAACCTGCAGATGATTAAGAATCTGACTAATGAGATGTCAGATCTTTCAAGATCAACTGATGTTCTGACCACAAACTTCAACAATCTGTCTGCAGATATGGAACAAACCGTATCAAGATTCAAGCTCTAGAATCTTCAGTGGTAAAAATACCCGAAGTTTGCTAAGAATGTGCAAATTGGGACCAAATCCTCAGCATGTGCGCTGGGGATTTTTTAACCTAAACTCCCGTCACCCTAGTTTACAACAAGGGTGACGAACCTCACAA
>JBJEWY010000121.1:0-4680 GCA_051885305.1 Succinivibrio sp.
TCATCCCAACCGCCTATAGAGGCGGGGGAATTCTTGCTAGATAAAGTTAAAAGAGCTCTCTTTACGGGGCTTCAAGCCTGTTATCTATCCCTGTCCTTCATACTAATATTTTTATTAGTATGAAGATTTAACACTTATATCAGACATCTGCATGCAATGTATAAGGGATTATATGAAATGAAAATAAGGAGGATAAGCTTAGCTTTCACAAAGTGAAACTGAACCAAAAACTTTTAAATATCTATATGAATTTAAAGAATTAAAAATTATTTTTGTGGCAGGTTGAAAAGTACCTTTTTGCAAGGTAAAAGCATTGCTTGTAAATGCTGTATAAATTTTGACTGAAAATATTTTCTTTAATTATCAAAGAATAAAAAACAGATTTTATCTTCAATTTCATTTTATGCAATTAGATTTTATAGATAAAAAATCTATCTGATAGCATGCCTAAAAAATACCTTTTACAGGGTAATAAATTCACCTTTATGAAATAAAACAACACCTTTATGGAATTGTTATGAAAAGTCTTTTTGTAAGTGTAAAAGAGTATCTGAAATTAGATGGACTTCTCATTACACTTTTTATCATTATTTCAGCACTTGCATTCATATTAAGCCTTGATGATCTTGTAAAAGGCTATTCAGTTTTAAATCTTGTCGTTTGTGGAATAAGTTTGAGTGCATTGATGTTAATTGTTGCAGTTGCATCTAAAACTACTTGTTTTTCATTTCATAGAAAATCACATGAGTTTTTACATGCCGATCTTGCTAATTTAGGTGATCTTTTAGCTCAAAACACAAAAGCTAAATCAGGCAGAAGTCCTGTATTTATAGGTTATGGTTTTGAATTTAAGCCATCACATACCAGAAAACTTTACGCTCTTCTAGAAAACGGGCTTGAAGGCTCTTCAGGTACAGGACATGGAAGTTATGATCTAAATAATCTTGGGACATCAAAGCCATTATTTTCAGACGTATATGATCTTACTGGTCATACCATGATCTTTGGTACCACAGGGGCTGGTAAAACCAGATTTTTAGATCTGCTGATAAGTCAGGCCATATTAAGAGGAGATGTAGTCATTGTAATTGATCCAAAAGGGGATACGGGGTTAAAGAAGGGGATTAAAAGGAGTGCCGCATTTGCAAGAAGAGAGCATCAGTATCATGAGATCGATCTTATAAGACTTGATTTAAATCCCCACTTTAATTTAATGGGGTCAGCCTCATCACCAACACAGATGGCTGACAGATTAACCTCGCTTATCCCTGGAGGCAGTGGAGGCGAGTTCAAAGGCTTTGCAAGAGAGGCAGTAAACTATGCTGTGATTGCCTTAAACTTCATGAAGAAGCCAGTTACTGTAGCATCAATAGCTAATGCCATAAGTCTTGAACAGTATGTTGTAGCCTCACTTGAGTTTTTAATTGAACTTGTAACTGCATTTGATGATAAAAGACTTCTTGACTATTTGAATAGGCTTTTAAAAGGCTTTGGCTTTAAAAGTGAGGATTACCCAAAATTTCATTTGGCTCTAATCATAAAAGGTCTTGTAAAAGCAGATGGTAGATATCTTGTATATATTGAAAGAGTAAGAGAAGAGCTTCAAAAAGAGAAAATAAATGCTCTTAAAGAGCAGGGAAGATATCTGCCATCAAGCTTATATCAAGAATCAGATTTAGATGAATCTAAAGAAGAGATTTTTAAGGTCTTAAAAAGCAGGCTTGCATCTTATGACTTTTCTTTTAGTAATTCTTCTAAAACATACCTTCAAACAGATCATCTATTAGAGGTTCTTTCAGATCATCAACAAGATAATCCTGCGACTAATCAATTAGATGCTAAAACAGATCATTTTGTCGCTCATCAGGCAGATCTTAAAGCAGATTGTTTTTCCTGTCTTCAAAACGATCCTTTTGATGATTATCTTGAGGAGTTAACTGTATCTGACAAGGATACTGAGTTTGAATCAGAAATAAGTAGCACTGCAAGAACCACAAAGAGAACATCATCTAAAAGCACGTCAGCAAAAAGCAGAAGTTCTACAGTAAAAAGTGCTAGTGCTACTAAACGCAAGGCAGCTTCAAAAAAAATTCCTCCATCTTCTATGGCATTAAGACTTTTAGAATTTTACAGATACGGTATTAAACAAGGTCTTGCCTATCATGAGGATCTGATGATGCTTTTAAACTTTGCCATAAAAGATGAGAGTTATTTTTTAAAGGTTACAAATTCCATAAGACCTGTACTTACTGCACTTTCTGTATCAAAAAGAGCTGAGACATTCTCAGATCCTGAGGCCATGAGTGTCAAAGGTCTTTATTTGCATGACTCAATATTTTACGTAGCCCTACAGTCCATGAAGGATGAGACTTTCTGTGAGTATGTGGGAAAACTTCTTTTAAGTGATCTTGCATCTTTATCAGGTGATATCTACAACGGTGAATACGAAGGCGTTTTAAAGGGAGGGCTTTCTAAAAGGGTATCAATTTTTATTGATGAGGTAGGTGAGGTTGCCAATAAGGCTT
This sequence comes from Succinivibrio sp., assembly GCA_051885305.1. Taxonomy (GTDB): domain Bacteria; phylum Pseudomonadota; class Gammaproteobacteria; order Enterobacterales; family Succinivibrionaceae; genus Succinivibrio. The sequence continues at coordinate 2,526 of JBJEWY010000121.1, forward strand.
TAATTCAGCTTTTAAATAAATCACGTGGTTCTAAATTTGCAATTACCCTAGCAGCCCAGACCTTTTCTGATATCAAGACAAGGACTGGTTCAAATGATATGGCTCACCAGGTAATAGGTAACTGTAATACGGTATTTTCAATGAGAGTTGTTGAGGATGAGACTGCTGCTTTAGTTGTGGAATCATTAGTTGAGACCACTATTACAGATAAAGGAGAGAGCAGTTCAAAAAGCAGAAATCTTAAAGGTGGATCTACAGTATCTGGTTTTTCTAAAAACTATAAAAATGTGAGAGTGCCTTTGTTCCCAAGGCAGGCATTAACTCAGTTACCAGATTTGGAGTATGTAGGTCGTTTAAGTGATGGCAGGTTTGTTAAAGGCGTTATACCTTTTTTACAGGTGAATGAATAAGAATGTTTGTAAAAATCCTACCTCATTTAATTACCTCAAAGATCTTCTTAAAAAGCATGATTTCTATTATGCCTGCAGTGCTTTTATACTGGTATCTGTCTTCATTTGGCAATACTATCAGTCTGTTTAAAGCTGCATCATTAGAGTATCAGTTTTACTGCAGTATTCTGAACAAAGACAGTGTAAACACAATCTTCTCAAGGGTATTTAAAGATGGCAGTAAATTGCTTTCTGGTTTTGACTGTAATGCTCATAATCTTTTAGCTCAAAACATCAGGCTGATAAATAAAAGCTATGATGAGAGGTTTTCTGAAAACAAATCAGCTTATTACAGTAAAAGGGATGAATATCCTGCTTTTAATACAAGACAAATACCTGATAGAAGATATCAGAGGATTAATCTTGATGATATTGCATCATTAGGTGATATCGCTTTAACTGAGAGTTCCTTAAGACATCTTTTTAAAAATAATGAATCAGCTATTAGTTTTTCTCTTATAAAATTTCGTTATGAGATTTTAAGAGACTGCCTTTTAAAAACTCTTTTAGCTTTGTTTCTTCTTCTGATAATTCTAGGAATACTGATAAGACGAAAAGCAGGTGATATGCCATCCAACCTTACCATTATCATCATGGAGAGTTATATCTGTCTTCTGCCATCAGCTCTGATATCTCTTTTTATGACAACAGATGCAAGTTATATTTATGTACCTTTGGTACTGTTTTTATTAACAGTTTATACAGGAATTTGGACAGGCTATTCAGTCTGCTCTTTTTTCATGAATCTTAAATAGATATCTCAAGCTATGTATAAAATTGTGGACACAAGCAATATATTTACTATTAGTATATGTCCTTTTGGCTTAAACAAAATTTACATCGCTTACAAATCCTGATTATCACATGTGTAATTAACAAGCCATGAAGAAAATATAATCATATCCTGTTACTGCCCCTGTTAAGAATCAGATGCTATTTATTCCTGCTTTCTGTAACATTGAATTAACCTAAAATTCAGCTACAATACAGATAGTAAACGTATATTTGGACAACATAAAAATGAGCGTAAAGACATTTAAACCATTACCAGTTGGCAATGAGGACTTTGTTTCATTAAGAAACAAAGGTCATTACTATGTAGATAAGACTCCTTATCTTAAAAATGTCTTTACCGATCCATCATCAGTACTACTTTTTACAAGACCAAGACGTTTTGGTAAAACGCTGCTGATGGATATGTTTGCCACATATTTAACTATTGGCGAAGATGGCAGTAACAACAGAGAATATAAAGAAAAACTTTTTGAAGGTCTTGAGATTTTAAAAGATCAAGAGTTTACCAATAAATACATGGGACAGTTCCCTGTTATTTTTATATCTCTTAAGGACGTATTTGGTGACAATTATAGTGGTGCATGTGAGAGACTAGCCTCAGTCATTTCAAAACTATTTTCTCAGTACAAGTGTTTAAATGACAGCTCCAAACTTACAGAGATTGAAAAGAGAAGACTTATCAGATATCAGGATTTTGATTATTTGCGTACAGCAGATGGTCAAGGATATCTTGTAGATGCTATGGATTTTCTCTCAAACTGCCTGTACATGCATTACGGCAAGAAAGTCATACTGTTAATAGATGAGTATGATGTGCCTTTGGCAAAAGCATCAGAGAAAGGCTACCATTCAGATATGGTGACCCTGATAAGTCAGTTCTTTGGTGTCATGAAAATCACTCCAAACAATAA